>JBNKOQ010000300.1:0-4706 GCA_050294735.1 Roseibium sp.
CGGAGGGATTGCCAAGGTGTCCCAGGGCTTGTCCCGTGCAGTTTAGCGGAGCAATCCATGAAAAGAGCTTTTGAGGGCCTGCGGGTCATCGATACCACCCATGTTCTGGCAGGTCCCTTCGCGGCCTTCCAGCTGGGAGTCCTGGGCGCGGAAGTTATCAAGGTCGAGGACCCCACCGATCCTGACCAGGCGCGGTTCCAAGGGCCTGACCGGGACATGAATGATACGGGTATGGGGACCGCGTTTCTGGGGCAAGGGAGCGGTAAGTCCTGCCTTGCGGTCGACTTGAAGTCCCCGGAAGGCAAGGACGTGATGCGCCGGCTGCTGAAGACCGCCGATGTCTTTATCGAAAACTACCGCCCAGGGGCCTTTAAAGCTCTCGGCTTTGGGTATGAGGACGTCAAGGCGATCAATCCCGGCATCATTTATTGTTCCATGTCGGCTTTTGGCTCCACGGGGCCCCGCCGGGAGCACAGGGGATATGACAATATCCTTCAGGCGTTTTCCGGAATGATGGCCATGACCGGAGAGGATCCGTCAAAGCCGTTCAAATGTGGTGCGCCCATCATCGACTATGCCGCTGGCACCACCGCCGCCTTTGCAATTGCCTCGGCGCTGCTCCAGCGGGAGCGGAACGGCGGGGAAGGCACGTTCATCGATGTTTCGATGCTGGATGTGTCGTTGATGTTCGAGACAGCACACGTCACTTCCTTTTTCTGGTCCGGTAAGGTGCCGACCGCGAAAGGCAATAGCTTTCCTTTCGCGACCATCGGAGGATACGAAGCCAGCGATGGCCCAGTGATGATCTCCGCGTCCAACCTCACCCAACAGCGCCGGCTTTGGACCGCGCTTGGGCGGGAAGAGATGATCAAGGAAAACAACAATCAGCGGCTTGATGACCATCAACGCGAGGAAGCGGTGCTTTCCGCCCTGATCCGTACGAAACCGGGATCCTACTGGGAAGATCTTCTCAACTCAGAAGGCGTGCCCTGTGCCCGGATCCGGTCTCTGGACGAGACGTTAAAAGACCCGCAAGTCCAGGCGAGACCTGTTCTTCATGCTTTCGATGAAACGGAAAGCCTTGGCCGCGGTTTGACCACGACCGTTGCCGGTTTCCGTTTCTCCGAAGGCGGCCCGGCCCTATCCAGTCCTCCGCAGCCTGTGGGCGCGCAGACCGACGAAATTCTCAACCGGCTTGGATATGACCGGGAAGCCGTGAGCTGCATGAGAGAAAAGGCGGTCGTGAGATAAGGCCGATACCGTTTCTCTCTCTGGAACGGGCATTAATAGCCGTGCTCCGTGAGGTTGAACGGCCTTTGCCGGCAAGGCTTTAAACAAAATGTTTCTCAAAGCCAAATTTCGCCTGCGTTGACTGAGAGGCCTTGATTCACAAGGGTAATCCTATTCGTTCCACCGGGAGGGCCTGGCTTGGCGGTGCCGGTCAAAGGGGTATTTGGGCGGCGTTTTTCTGAAAAGAAGGGAGGGTGTCTTGAGCACACCGAGTAAAGTCATTTTGGGTGCAGTTGCGGCTGCGGCATTTGCATTTCAGCCGGCGAATGCCGCTGACTTCGAGGTCACCCACTGGTGGACCTCAGGCGCTGAGGCGGCCGCGATCAGGGTGATTGCCGATGCGTTTGAAAAAACCGGCAACCACTGGGTGGATGGCGCCATCGCAGGCGCGGGAGGCGTTGCCCGCCCGCTGATCACCAGCCGTATCACTGGCGGCGATCCGATGGGCGCGACACAGTTTACTCATGGCAAGGCCATGCGCGAGCTCATCGAAGCGGGGTTCATCCGTGATGTGTCGGACATCGCTGAAAAGGGTGGTTGGCAGGACCTGATTTTCCCCCAGTCCTTGCTCGAAAGCTGCACCTTTGAAGGTAAGCTCTATTGCGTGCCTTCGAACATTCACTCGCAGCAGTGGCTTTGGCTGAACAACTCGGTGTTTGAGAGTGCCGGTCTGGACACTCCGACGAACTGGGACGAATTCGTCGCCGCTGGGCCGGCTCTTCGTGAGAAGGGCATCATCCCGCTCGCGACGGGGCGTCAGGCTTGGCAGCTGCAGCTCCTTTTCAACGCTCTGATGGTGTCTATCGGAGGCCCGGATCTCTTCACCCAGGTTTATGGCAAGCTGGATCATGAATACGCCGCCGGGCCGGAGGTGGCAAAGGTTTTCAAGGCAGCCGCCGAAGCACGTGATCTGGCCAAAGGATCGAATGTCCAGGAATGGAATCTTGCCGCCCGTATGGTGATCGATGGCCGTGCAGCTGGTCAGATCATGGGCGATTGGGTTCAGGGCGAGTTCGCGCAGGCCGGAATGAAGGCAGGCAAGGACTTTGCTTGCTTGCCGGGGCTCGGCGTGCACGACTACATCACGGCGGCAGGGGATGCCTTCTATTTCCCCAAAGTTGACGATCCGGACGTAGCTGCCGCTCAGGAAGATCTGGCCAATGTTATCGTGAGCCCGGAAGTGCAGGTGGCCTTCAACCTGACCAAGGGAGCTCTGCCGGTCCGGCGGGACGTTGACATCGTGAATGCAACGGACTGCATGAAGAAGGGCATGGAAATTCTGAAGTCCGGTCATATCGTCGAGAGCGTCAACAGCCTTGTGTCCCCGGACACGGTCGCCCGTGTCACGGATCTGATGGTCGAGTTCTTCAGTGACGATAGCTTCACGGCTGACCGTGCCCAGCAGGAATTTGCGGAGATCATCTCGACCGCCGATTAAGAGTCGCCGGAGCGTGCGGAGGGCAGGACTTCCGCACGCTTTTTACTTCCACGACAATCGGAGGCTTGAAACATGTCGCACAGCGGCAAGCCGAACAGTCTGTTCAAAAATCTGAGTGCCAAGGTGGCGGCTCTGCCAATGGTCATGACGGCGCTTATCGTCTTCGTTGGCTGTTCGGCCTGGACAGTCGTCTACTCATTCAGCAACTCGCGCCTTCTACCCAGCAACAAATGGGTTGGACTGGCGCAATACGAACGCCTCTGGGCAACCCGCCGCTGGGTTATTTCCATCGAGAACCTTGCCATTTACGGCAGCTTGATGCTGATCCTTTCGGTTGTCATCGGATTTCTTCTCGCGGCGCTGATCGACCAGAAGATTCGCTTCGAGGACGCGTTCCGGACGATCTTTCTGTATCCCTACGCCTTGAGCTTCATCGTGACTGGCCTGGTGTGGCAGTGGCTTCTCAATCCGGAATACGGGATCCAGGAAGCTGTCCGCAGTCTCGGCTTCGAGAGCTTCACGTTTGACCCTCTCTACAACGCGGATGTTGTTCTCTATGGCGTTCTGATCGCGGGCCTGTGGCACGGGACGGGTCTCGTCATGTGCCTGATGCTGGCCGGGCTGCGCGGGATCGATGAGGACATTTGGAAAGCCACCAAGGTCGAAGGGATTCCCGCCTGGAAAACCTATCTGGTGGTCATCGTGCCGATGATGCGCCCGGTTTTCATGACGACGCTGGTGCTCGTCACGGCTGCAATCATCAAGCTCTATGACCTGGTGATCGCCCAGACGGGCGGCGGCCCCGGCCTGGCTTCGGAAGTTCCCGCGAAATTTGTGTTCGACGCAATGTTCATCAATCAGAACCTCGCGCAAGGCTTCGCGGCATCCACGATGATGCTCGTTGCGGTGATCGTCGTGATCATTCCTTGGGCTTATCTCGAATTTGGAGGCAAGAAATAATGGCCGAGTCTGCCTTCATCCAGCGTTCCCAGGGTTTCGCCGACGCATCGGGCCGAAAGCCGCGTCCATGGCTATCCCGGCGCAACATCGTCATCTACACCAGTCTGGTTGTGTTGTCGGTCTACTATCTGTTGCCGATCTACGTGATGATCGCCACGTCGTTGAAGGGCATGCCCGAGATCCGTGTCGGGAACATCTTTTCGCCGCCGCTGGAAGTCACGTTCGAGCCATGGGCCCGCGCCTGGTCCAGCGTGTGCACCGGTCTGAGTTGCGAAGGCCTCTCCCGTGGTTTTCTGAATTCGATCAAGATCACGCTGCCGTCCGTCTTCTTTTCCATCGCGGTCGCCTCCGTCAACGGCTACGCCTTGGCCATGTGGCGGTTCAAGGGGGCGAATGCCTTCTTCACGATCCTGATCATCGGTGCCTTCATTCCCTATCAGGTCATGATCTATCCGATGGTGATCCTGCTTCGTGAGCTGGGGCTCTACGGTGATCTGTCAGGCCTGGTTCTGGTTCACACCATCTTTGGCATGCCCATCCTGACCCTTTTGTTCCGCAACTATTTCTCCTCGGTGCCGGAGGAATTGTTCAAGGCAGCCCGTGTCGACGGTGCGGGTTTCTGGGCAATCTATTTCCAGATCATGGTTCCAATGGCACTACCGATATTTGTGGTCGCGGTGATCCTTCAGGTGACCGCCATCTGGAACGATTTCCTCTTTGGTGTGATCTTCACCAAACCCGAAAACTATCCGATGACCGTTCAGCTGAACAACATCGTGAATTCGGTGACGGGAGTGAAGGAATACAACGTCAATATGGCAGCGACCCTTCTCTCCGGGCTCGTTCCTCTCTCCATCTACTTTATCTCAGGCAAGCTCTTCGTGCGCGGCATCGCTGCAGGCGCGGTGAAAGGTTGAACTCATGCAGAGCAGTGTATCCATTCAGAACCTCAAACTGGATTTTGGCGCGGTTCAGGTTCTCAAGGACCTGAACCTGGACATCGGCCATGGCGAGTTTC
>JBNKOQ010000301.1:0-4695 GCA_050294735.1 Roseibium sp.
CGAAGGCCTTTTGGGACAACGTCGGCAGCATCACCTCCGAAGCGCCATGGGCCAAGGGATTGAGCATCGACTACGCTGTGAAGAAGCTCGGCGATCTCAAACTGCATCCGGGCGCAGAGCGCTATTACCGTGAGGTTGGCGCACTCTAGGCTTCGTGTTTCGGCTCCATCGGGTCCTGCCAGACCTGAATGGAGTTGAACGCAAGCGACCGGGTGTTGCGTTGAGGACTGCTGATTTCAGCGGCCCGATAAGCTCGCGAGGGGGCAACCTGGGAGCTTCAATCCGTTTGCTTCGCTGGCCGGATCCTCTCGGTCGCCGCTGTATACCCCCTCCATCTGTTCCTGATCTGCTGGCTGCCGGTTTTTTGCGTGGTTTTGAAGAAACCTGCCTGAAAGTGTCTCAAAACTGTTTCAAGTCCGCCGCAGCGTTTGTCCAGGTTTGATCCAGATCAAAGAGGCCGGAAGCCGCCCTCTGTGATGTGTGGTCAAGCGCGGCTGTTGTCTGATCCCGGACCCGCAGGTAACCGCGCGATGGAGGAGGATACCATGAACGTAATGACCCAACTGGCGGGCGGCCATACCTCGCCTTTCAAAGACAGCTACGACAATTTCATCGGCGGCAAATTCGTACCGCCCGTCAATGGACGGTATTTCGACAACACCACACCGATCACCGGCGGAGTGATCAACAAGGTTGCCCGGTCCGATGAAAAGGATATCGAGCTCGCACTGGACGCAGCTCACGCGGCGAAAGAAGCCTGGGGCAACACGGCTCCGGCGGAACGCGCCAACATCCTGTTGAAGATCGCCGACGTGCTGGAGCAGAACCTCGATCTGCTCGCCGCGGCTGAGACCTGGGACAACGGTAAGCCGATCCGTGAAACCACAGCAGCCGATATCCCGCTGTCCGTGGACCATTTCCGTTACTTCGCAGGCGTTCTGCGTGCCCAGGAAGGCACCATGTCGGAGATCGATGCCGACACGGTCGCTTATCACTTCCACGAGCCGCTGGGCGTGGTTGGTCAGATCATCCCCTGGAACTTCTCGATCCTGATGGCTGCCTGGAAGCTGGCTCCGGCTCTTGCCGCCGGCAACTGCATCATCATGAAACCGGCCGAACAGACCCCGGCGGCGATCATGGTTCTGGTGGAACTGATTGCGGATCTTCTGCCGCCAGGCGTCCTGAACATTGTCAACGGCTATGGCGCGGAAGTTGGCGCACCGCTGGCGAGGTCGCCGCGGATTGCCAAGATCGCCTTCACCGGCTCGACAGCAACAGGCCGCAAGATCATGCAGGCCGCGACGGAGAACCTGATCCCGGTCACTCTGGAACTGGGCGGCAAGAGCCCGAACATCTTCTTCTCCGATGTGATGCGCGAAGACGATGCTTTCCTCGACAAGGCCATCGAGGGCTTCGTGCTCTTTGCCTTCAACCAGGGCGAGGTTTGCACCTGCCCAAGCCGCGCTCTGATCCAGGAAGACATCTACGAAGCCTTCATGGAACGCGCCATTGCCCGCGTCCAGGCCATCAAGCAGGGTGACCCGCGGGACATCAACACCATGGTCGGGGCTCAGGCGAGCCGGGAACAGCAGGACAAGATCCTGTCGTACCTCAACATTGGCCGTGAGGAAGGTGCCGAGGTTCTGGTCGGTGGTGGCGAGGCGAAGTTCGATGGCGATCTTGCCAACGGCTTCTACATCCAGCCAACCATCCTGAAGGGCCACAACAAGATGCGGGTCTTCCAGGAGGAAATCTTTGGCCCGGTTGTGTCGGTCACGACCTTCAAGGATGAGAAAGAGGCACTCGCGATCGCCAATGATACGATGTACGGCCTTGGGGCCGGTGTCTGGTCGCGCGACATGAACACCTGCTACCGCTTTGGCCGCCATATTGAAGCGGGCCGCGTCTGGGTGAACAACTACCACGCTTATCCGGCGCATGCGGCCTTTGGCGGCTACAAGCAGTCCGGTATTGGCCGTGAGACCCACAAGATGATGCTTGACCATTACCAGCAGACCAAGAACATGCTGGTCAGCTACAATCCGAACAAGCTCGGTTTCTTCTGAGATCAGGCCACGGGATGATAAAGAGGTGCGGGTCTCGAACCCGCACCTTTCTTGTCTGGCCTTGAACCTGCCTCTGGTGGGAGTGTTCCGGCCTACTGCAGTTTCTTGAGAAGACGCAGAAGTGTCTTCTGTTCGGCCTGCGTCAGCGGAGCCACTGTCTCGGCACTGACTTCGTGGCCGAGGCGCGCGGCGTCGAGAAAAATTTGCCAGCCATCTTCAGAGAGGGAAATCTGCTGCCTGCGCCGGTCTTTAGGATCCCGGTCCGAGAGGATCAGGCCACGGGCCAGGAGACGGTCGACAACGCCCTTCGTGGTGGCAACGTCCAGGCCGACAAGACGGCCAAGCTGGTTCTGGGAGACCGACCCGACCTCGCTCAGGCGGGCCATGACCGCAAACTGGGTTGGTGTCAGACCGTTCTGAATCTTTTCAGAGAAAAGAACCGCATTGCGCTGATAGGCCTTGCGCAACAGGTAACCGATCTGTTCGTCGAGAACATAGTCGGTTGCATGTTTCGATGCCGGTGTCTCTTCAGGCCGATCTGTCACAGTGTCTCCATCAACGGTGGTATACGCCGCATTTATCCCGGGAGGGAGCCACGCCGCAAGGTCCTGTTTCCGCCTTTCGATCACACGGAAAGATAAGCGTCCCGGATCTCCGGCTGACTTTCCAGCTCGTCAAACGTTCCGTCGAACTTCTTCTCGCCGCCCTCGATGATCACGGCGCGGTCGGCGACGATGCGGGCGAAATGCAGGTTCTGTTCGGAGATGATGACCGTCAGGCCTTCGGATTTGAACTTGAGGATCGTCTGCGCCATCTGCTCGACGATCACCGGTGCGATGCCTTCCGACGGTTCATCGAGAAGCAGCAGGCTTGGGTTGCCCATCAGCGTGCGGGCGATGGTCAGCATCTGCTGTTCGCCGCCGGACATCGCCTTGCCGCGGTTGTTGCGCCGTTCCTCCAGATTGGGAAACAGTTTGAACAGGGCCTCTGTTGTCCAGGTCGGGGTTCCTTCGCGGGGGGGCTGTTTGCCGACTTCCAGGTTTTCCAGAATGGTCAGGTCGGTGAAGATCCGCCGTTCTTCGGGAACATAGCCGAGGCCCAGGCGGGCCACCTTGTGAGACGGCAGCCCGGTGATGTCCTTGCCGGCAAACGTGATCGATCCTGTCCGGGGACGGACCAGCTGCATGATTGATTTCATGGTGGTGGTCTTGCCGGCGCCATTGCGGCCGAGCAGGGCAACGACTTCTCCGCGTTTTACCGAAAAGCTCAGGTCGTTCAGAATATGGGCCTTGCCGTAGAAGCTATGAATGCCTTCGACTTCAAGCATGAGATGCCTCCGCAGCATAGAGCGTTCCGCCGCCCAGATAGACTTCCTGCACCCGCTCGTTCGCACGGACTTCGGCAGCCGTTCCATCGGCGATCAACTCGCCCCGGTTGAGCACCATGATGTGATGGGCATGGGCAAAGACGACGTCCATGTCATGCTCGGTGAACAGCACGCTGATGCCCCGGTCTTGAACGATATCGGCTGTCAGCTGCATCAGGTTGATCCGTTCCTTCGGTGCCATGCCGGCGGTTGGTTCGTCCATCAGCAGCAGCATCGGATCGTTGCTGAGCGCGATGGCCAGCTCGAGGCGTTTCAGATCGCCGTAAGCGAGGATTGCGCATGACCGGTCCGCCTGATCGGCCATGCCGACCACGTCGAGCAAGGCGATGGCCTCCTCGCGGTAGAGCTTGTGTGCATAGGGCAGCAGGGAGAAGAGCCGCTTGTGATGGGACATGAGCGCCATCTGAACGTTCTCGGCCACGGTCATGCTCTGATAGGTCGCGGTGATCTGGAACGTTCGTCCAACGCCCTTGCGCCAGATCACGCGCGGTGGCAGGCCGGTGATCTGCTGGCCTTTCAGATAGACTTTGCCGGAAGATGGCGTCAATTGACCCATCAGCATGTTAAAGCAGGTCGACTTGCCAGCCCCGTTGGGGCCGATCAGGGCTTTCAGTTCTCCGGGGGCTACTTCGAAGTCGACCCCGTTGACGGCCTTCAAACCGCCAAAGGTTTTCGACAGGCCTTCGACTTTCAGGACAGCGGTCATTGCATGCTCTCCTGTTCCTTCAGCAGTCCGATGCGTTCACCCAGCTTGCGCAAGGATCCGACGATCCCGTCCGGGGCGACGATGACAACGGCGATGATCACCAGGCCCAGGATCAGGCGCCAGTATTCCAGGCGCGTCAGCCAGTCCTTGATGCTTTCCATGAAGGCTGCTCCGACAACCGCGCCGGACAGGGTTTTGACACCGCCGAGGAAGACCACGATCAGCGCATCGAAGCTTTTGCCGATTTCCAGCTCGTTGGGGAAGATGGAACCCTTGGAGAAGACGAAGAGTCCTCCCGCGAGTCCCGCCATGGTGCCGGCAAGGGCGAAGGCAAGCCACTGAACCCTCTTCACGTTGATGCCTGTTGCTTCCGCCTGGCGGGCGCTGTCGCGGGTTGCGCGGAGCGTATAGCCGAACGGCGAATGAATGATATGACGCAACACGAGAATACCACCCACTGCAGCCGCGAGGGTGAAGTAGTAATAGGCCGTTGTGCCGGAGAGCCATGCCGATGGCCAGATATTCACCAGGCCGTC
>JBNKOQ010000302.1:0-4689 GCA_050294735.1 Roseibium sp.
ATGAGCGGCAATGCCGAGTTCGGCAACACGGTCCATGTTGATGGTACGGATCTGGAGTTCGACGCGCTGGCGGGACGGTCCGACGATGGTTGTGTGGATCGAGCGGTAATCGTTCTGTTTCGGCGTGGAAATATAATCCTTGAACCGGCCGGGAACGGTTGGCCATGTCGTGTGGATCACGCCCAGTACGCGATAGCAGGCCTCAAGCGTGCCAACCGTGACGCGGAAACCATAGATGTCCGACAGCTGTTCGAAGCCCAGAGACTTTTGTTGCATCTTCCGGAAAATGGAATAGGGGCGCTTTTCGCGGCCCTTGACCATCGCGGCCATGCCCCGTTCGGCGAGCCGTTCGGTCAGCGTTTGTTCGATTTGCCGGATCAGTTCCGCATTGCTCTCGCGCTGATCGGTTAGCCGCTCGGTAATCGTCTCATAGGCATCCGGGTTGAGGGTCCTGAAGGCGATGTCCTCAAGCTCCTCACGCATGTCGTGCATGCCCATGCGCCCGGCCAGAGGCGCATAGATTTCCATTGTTTCTTCCGCAATCCGTCCGCGCTTGTGCTCAGGCATGTGATGCAGCGTGCGCATGTTGTGCAGGCGGTCGGCGAGTTTGACGAGCAAAACCCGCACGTCATCGGCAATAGCCAGAAGGAGTTTGCGGAAATTCTCGGCTTGCTTGGCCTTGCGGGACTCTAGATCCAGCCGCTTGATTTTGGTCAGCCCGTCAACGAGTTTGCCGATTTCCTCACCGAACAAGGTGTCGATTTCGGTCCGCGTCGCGTCGGTGTCCTCAATGGTGTCATGCAGGAGCGCCACGGCAATGGTCGCGTCATCAAGCCGCATGTCTGTCAGGATAGCTGCGACTTCGAGAGGATGTGAGAAATAGGGGTCGCCGGAAGCACGGGTCTGTGGGCCGTGCTTTTGCATAGCGTAAACGTAGGCCTTGTTCAAAAGACCTTCGTCCGCATCAGGATTATAACGGGTAACCCGTTCGACCAGTTCGTATTGGCGCATCATGGCCGGGACCGACTCACATGATAGCCGGGAAAAACAATAGGACCGCAGTCCTGGTAAAACAGGCGGTCGCTAGCGGCCGCCTGCAAAAAGGTAAAACCTGCCCTCAAACGTCGTCGGAACGTTCCGGCGGCACCAGGCCTTCCAGCCCGCGCAGCAGATCTTCCTCGGAAATCCGGTCGAATTCGACAGCACTGTCGTCGACCGCATTGACCTGAGTGCTCTGTTGAGAGGCACTTGAGGGAACCAGCGGCACAGCTTCGGCTTCCGGCTCGTCGACTTCGACGTATTTCTGAAGGGAGTGGATTAGATCTTCCTTCATGTCTTCCGGGCTGACGGTCTGCTCAGCAATCTCACGCAGGGCCACGACGGGGTTTTTGTCGTTGTCGCGGTCCAGGGTAAGCGGCGAACCGCTTGAGATCATGCGAGCGCGATGAGCTGCCAGAAGAACCAGCTCAAAACGATTTTCGACCTTGTCGATGCAGTCCTCGACGGTCACGCGCGCCATACGACGTCTCCATAAATTAGGGAACCTAGCTGACCAGCGTATAATGTTGGCTTCGCCTGAAAGCAACCCCTGAGCAAAGATCGCGCGAAAAGAGGTCAAATTTATTCAGGAAAACATGCTACATTACGTTTTTCGCAACTCTTTATCGTTGCTAGGCCCGGCGGAATTGGTGTAGGGCCATATTGTCGGTCAGGAATAACAACAAATTTTGACCGTGCGGGTAAAAAACAAGGCAAATAAATGGGCTGAATACAAGCCCCGCCAGACGAGCTCTAGCATGATTTCGGTAAAGAGGGTCAACAAACCCGACTCCGTTAGATTGTTGCTTCGGGAGGCTGTAGAAAAATAAGAAAGGTTCCCTAGAGAATGTTTGATGCACGTGAAAAAGTTGCTTTATTCATTGATGGCGCAAATCTCTATTCGACCGCGAAAGCTATCGGGTTTGATATAGATTACAAAAGGCTCCTGAAGGAATTTCAGGGGCAAGCTTATCTTCTCCGGGCATATTACTATACGGCCCTGATAGAGGATCAGGAATATTCTTCCATTCGTCCTTTGATCGATTGGCTGGATTACAACGGTTACAAGGTCATTACGAAGCCGGTGAAGGAATTCGTGGATTCTTCAGGCCGCCGGAAAGTCAAAGGCAATATGGACATCGAACTGGCGGTCGACGCAATGCAGATCGTCGAGACTGTCGATCACATTGTTCTGTTCTCCGGAGATGGTGACTTCCGGTCCCTAGTCGAAGCATTGCAGCGCAAGGGGCGCAAGGTGAGTGTGGTGTCCACATTGAAGACTCAGCCTCCCATGATTGCGGACGACTTGCGCCGTCAGGCCGATCACTTCATCGATTTGTCGACACTCGCCAACAAGATCGGCCGGGATCCATCCGAGCGTCCGGTTCGTCAGGCGCCTGTCGTCGACGACATGGATGACGACGACGACGATTACTGAGATTGACGATGACCGGAACGGTATCTGCCGATCTGCCTCCGGTGGATCCGCCTCTGGACTGTGATGTTTGTCCCCGGCTGGTTGCTTTCCGCAATGAGCTGAATGGGCAGCATCCAGACTGGTTCAATGCTCCGGTGCCCTCGTTCACATCCCCGGACCCCAGGCTTCTTATTGTCGGCCTGGCACCGGGGATGAAGGGGGCCAACCGGACGGGCCGGCCATTCACTGGCGATTATGCCGGCGATCTTCTTTACGAGACGATGATCGATTTCGGGTTCGCGACCGGCAGTTATCAGGCTCGGCCCGATGACGGGCTCAAGCTGCGCGATGCAATGATCACAAATGCCGTTCGTTGCCTGCCACCGCAGAACAAGCCGACCGGACCGGAGATCAAGGCTTGCAGGCCATTTCTCCTCTCGACCCTGGATGCCAACAGCAGTGTTCGGGCCGTTCTGTCGCTAGGCAGGATCGCGCATGAGACATTCCTGTCTGCTTTGGGATTACGGCGCGCGGAATTCGCATTCGCCCATCGCGCAAGGCATGAACTGGGCGTCCGCAATCTTGTTATGTTCGATAGCTACCATTGCTCGCGTTACAATACGAACACAGGCCGCCTCACGACGGAGATGTTCCGTTCAGTGTTTGAAGATATCCGGCAGTTTATTCCTGATCGTTGAAGACGTTAAATGACGTCAGGTTTTGACCAGCCGTCCGGGCCAAGATGCTCCTGCGGCTTGAAGCGCGCCTTATAGGCCATCTTCGGGGACCCATCGACCCAATAGCCCAGGTAGACGTAGGGCAGGCCCATACTCCGGGCGCGTTCTATATGATCCAGGATCATCATGGTTCCGAGACTGAAGCTTTCGAAATCGGGGTCGAAAAAGGAATAGACCATCGACAGGCCGTCGGCGAGCTGGTCGGTGAGGGCAACGCCGAGCAGCGGGCCTTCCCCAGCTCCCGTCATGAAGCTGTCAGCTCCCCTGCGGCGGTATTCGATGACCAGGGTTTCCACATGGGTGTCCTCGATCATCATGGCATAGTCGAGTACGCTCATCTCTGTCATGCCGCCATTCTCGTGCCGGGTCGCAAGATAGCCCCTGAACAAGTCGTATTGTTCGGCGGAGGGAGCGGGCGGAAGCCGGGCCCCGATAATATCTTTGCTTTGTTTCCAAAGGCGTTTCAGGGATTTTGTCCAGTGAAAGTCGTCAACGCAGACGCGTACCGATACACAGGCGCGGCAGTTTTCGCAGGCGGGCCGGTAAGCGATATTCTGGCTGCGCCGGAAGCCGCCATGAGTCAGCACATCATTAAGTGCCTGCGCATGCTGGCCAATTAGATGCGTGAAGACCTTCCGCTCCTGTTGCCCGTCAAGATAAGGGCAGGGGGCTGGAGCTGTGAGATAGAACTGGGGATGGTCTGTCGGATGGCGCGTCACGTTTCCTTACCGCTGGTTTCTTGTCGTTTCTAAAGCCCATAATACCATGGAGCGACCAGTGTGAAGGTCAACCACAAAATAATGGCTAATGGCGTGCCTGCCCGCAAGAAGTCCGAAAACCGGTAATGGCCCGGCCCCATAACGATCAGGTTGGTCTGATAGCCAATCGGAGTGGCAAAGGAGCTGTTGGCCGCAAAAATAAGGCAGACGACAAAGGCCTCCGGAGGTGCACCGATCTGCTTTGCAATATTCACGGCAATCGGTGTGAACAGAACCGCTGCGGCGTTGTTGGACAGGAAGTTGGTCAGGATCATGACAATCATGAACATGGCTGACAGCATGATCCTGGGTGAGCTGCCCTCCAGAAGGCTCACAAGCCCATTTGCGACCAGGCCGGCTCCGCCCGTTGCCTCCAGAGCAACCGCTCCGGCAAGTGACGCGCCGACAAGCATGTATATCCGGCTGTCTATGGCGCGCATCGCCTGGCGGATATTGAGGCATCCCGACGCGAGCATGGCAAAGGTTCCGGCCGTTGCCGCGGCCACAATTGGCACAACCCCAAAGGCAGAAAGACCGACAACAGCGGCAAAGATCGCGAGAGCACGCGGCGCATAGCGGCGGCGGGGGACCTCGGCTGTTGACCAGTCGAGCAGAAGCACGTCGCGATTGCCACGCAGGCGGGCGATCTGTTCGGCGCTGGCTGCGACCAGGAGCACGTCTCCTGCCTCCAGCCGAATGTCATTCATCGCCATTCGGGGCATACGGCTGCGGCGCTGAA
>JBNKOQ010000303.1:0-4685 GCA_050294735.1 Roseibium sp.
TGCTGATGAGCACAGTTGAGGAGATAGAGAAATGTTCATGTCCAAAAAGCTTTTTGCCGCACCGATTGCCGCAATCCTTGTTGCCACGACGTTGGTAGGATCCGTGGAAGCGGCGCCGCGCCAGGCTGGCCAGCTTGAGGTTCGTAGCGGATCGCTCGTTCTGAATGTCGACTACCGCAATGGGCCGCGCCACGAACGTGAACACCGCGGGGACTGGGGGCGTGATCATCGCCACGGCTGGCACCGCATGGGGCCACGTGAGATCCGCCGCAGCTTGCGTCATCGCGGTTTTCACCGCATTCGGATCATCGATGAACGTGGTCCGGTTTATATGGTCCGGGCGATTGGCTGGCGTGGCATGAGGATGCGTTTGGTTGTCGATGCTCGCAGTGGCCAAATCCTGCGCAAACGGCCAGCGGGCCGGGGCTTTGGCTGGAACCATCGCTGGTAAGTCCTCTTGACCAGATTGGAAGAAAACGGTCGCGACCCGAAGGTGGCGGCCGTTTCTGGTTGTGGCGTCATGTCCTCACCGTTATCAAGAGCTTATGTCCGCCCGAGAGCTTGTGCATGATGTTAATCGATCACCCAGATAATCCGATCCCTGAAGGCAGTGTTTCCGGTTTCGTGGAAACTGGCGACTTCAAGAAAATCCGATATGCGCATTGGCCGCCGGCCGGAGGGCAGAGCCGGGGGACGGTCACTGTCTTGCAAGGGCGGGCGGAATTTATCGAGAAATATTTTGAAGTTGTGCAGGATTTACGTGAACGCGGCTTCGCGGTGATCGTTTTCGATTGGCGGGGGCAGGGCGGGTCCCAGCGTCTGCTCCGGAACGGCCGAAAGGGACATGTTGGAAATATGCGCGGTTATCGGGAGGATTTGCGCACCGTTTTGAAACAAGTTTCGCTTGCCGAATATCCGGGGCCTCATTTCGCGCTGGCTCATTCGACCGGAGCGGCTGTTCTGTTATCCGATGCTGTCCGGCTCCGCACCATGCTGGACCGTGCTGTGTTAACTGCTCCGCTTGTTGGCCTCCTGGGTAACGGCTGGAAACAGCGCTGGGCATTCCGTCTTGTCTTTCTTCTCAAGTGGCTTGGGTTAGGACGGATGTTCGTCCCGGGCGGCAATGGCAAACTGTTCACACGATTTGAGGAAAACCGCCAGACGCAGGACCGTCAAAGGTTCGAGCGGGCTGAAGCCGTTTTGAAAATGGCACCTGAACTGGGAATTGGCTCTCCGACTATTGGCTGGCTTTATGCCGTGTCACGGATGCTCTTGTCTTTCCGTGGGAGAAATTTCGGACCGTCCGTTTCCCTGCCCTGCCTCGTCGTGGCGGCCGGCCATGACCGGATCGTATCGACCCCGGCGATTGAAGAGCTTGTGACCCGGGTTAAAGCCGCCGGGTATTTGGAGATTGCCGGAGCTGAACACGAACTGCTTATGGAGCGGGATGCGATCCGGGATCAGTTTTGGGCCGCTTTCGATGCTTTTATCCCCGGTCAGCCACGCTGACTGGGGCAAAATCAGCACGGAAAAGGCTTTATTTGGCTGCGCTTGCCAGGTCTTTGAGAACGGCCTCGTGCAGACGAGGGTCTCCGCTGGCAACAATCTGCCCGCCATTTGCGGGTGAACCACCAGACCAGGTCGTCACAACGCCGCCAGCCCCTTCGATGATCGGAACCAGAGCCACGATGTCATAGGCCTGCAATCCTGATTCAATGACCAGGTCGGCAAGACCAGCCGCAACCATACAATAACCGTAACAATCCGTCCCATAGCGGGCGAGCTTGGTCTTGGCTTCAATGGCGTCGTAGGCGGCCCTCTCTGCTCCCTGGAAGAGTGCCGGAGTGGTTGTGAACATGACTGCATCGCCAAGGGTTGCGCATTGGCGTGTTTTTAATGCCTTGCTGCCAAGGGGACCCTGATAGGACGCGGTTTGGCCGTCTCCCGCATAAAACTCGTTGACATAGGGCTGAGCCATCATTCCCAGACTTGGTTTGCCGTTGGTTGTCAGGCCGATCAAGGTTCCCCAAGTGGGCAGCCCGGTAATGAAGGATCGTGTGCCGTCAATCGGGTCGAGGACCCAGACATGTTCCGCGCTCAGGTTTTCCGAGCCATATTCTTCCCCAAGAATACCGTGCTCCGGATGTTCGGCATTTATAAGCGCGCGCATGGCTGCTTCGCCGCCCCTGTCTGCCACGGTCACCGGATCGAAGCCATCTGCCAGCTTGTTTTCGACATCGTGGCCAGACCGGAAGTGGGGCATGATTGCGTCGCCCGCAGCCTTCGCGAGGCGCTGAAGAAAGGCGGCATAGATATGCGAAATCTGCATGTCAGGGTTACTCATTTAGTATGCCTTGTGGTCCTGTTCTGAGAAGAGGCTGGTGCGTTGATGTCGAATTTATCGTTATATAAATCAGGTATTTATTCCAATTAACAGCAGGACTTCAATGCCATTTTCTAACGGATTGCCTATTTATTGATCGCTGCATGCCCATAAGGCAGGCTTGACCTTTGTGCGTTGCGGTGCGAACTTTATTGCGGTGCGATACGTTGTGTCGCGCCGCCCTCCTTGGGCGTTTCCTCCCTAGACTCGGGCCGCCTCATTTTGAGTGCGGCCTTTTTTTTATACTGTTAATTATCAAAACCTTATGTGCCGTTTTTCTTATTCGGCGGCAATTGAATCGCCTGCAAATGCGACATCCGGCATGGCCGTTAGTTCCTTGGCAAATTGCTCGAGATCTGCGTAAAGGCTGTTAAACCCCGGGATCGGGGTATGTGTCGATTCATTCATGTAGAGGCCGCGATTGATTTCGATTTGCAGCGCATGAAGTCCGCGGGCGGGCCGTCCATAATGTTCGGTGATAAATCCGCCGGCATAAGGTTTGTTGCGGCTGACCGAATATCCCATTGCTCTCAATATGGAGGCCGCGCACTCGCTTAGTTCGGGCGCGCAGCTGGTTCCGTAGCGGTCACCCAGGATAAAGTCCGGGCGCAGATCATTGGTTTGGCATCTGACTGTTGATGGCATCGAGTGACAATCGATCAAAATAGCATGCCCAAATGTGACATGCGTTTGAGCCAGCAGCCTGCGCAAGGTCGAATGATAGGGTTTGTAGATTTCCTCGATCCGCATGAGAGCTTCGCTGACGGGCAAGCGGTGGCGGTAAATCTCATGCGATTCGCTGACAACTCTTGCCACCGTCCCGAGGCCTCCGGCCACCCGTATCGAGCGGACGTTCGCATAAGCCGGTACGCGGTCCTCAAACATCTTTGGGTCTAGTTCGTAAGGTTCCCGGTTCACATCCAGATAGGCGCGGGGGAAATGGGCCCGAAGGAGAGGCGCGCCAAGCGGGACCACATGCGCAAACAGGCTATCAACAAAGGCATCTTCCGACTTGCGGATCATGCGCCCGTCCAGCCGGGACGCCTGAAGGAAGCTACTGGGATACTGACATCCCGAATGAGGGGAATTGAACACGAAAGGCAGCCGCTGATCCGCCGGGGTTATAACCTCGAAAGGAGGCAGGCCGTTGAAGTCGGCTTTCTCCGTTTCTCGCAGTGCGCCTTGGTCTGTGATCGCCAAGTGAAGCCCTTTCGTTTCCTTTTTCCTATCGTGCCAAGGAATCAACACGCAGTCCACAGAAACCGGCCCGGCTTCCCCATTAGAGCGGTTTCACTCTATCTTTACGCGGGATTCCGACTATAACCGAGCGGGAGGACGATTGGGATATAACCTGATCGATATGTTGCCCTGGAAGAGTAATGGTTGAGACAATGCCGCGTATCCTTCTTGCGGAAGATGATAATGACATGCGCCGGTTTTTAGCCAAGGCGCTTGAAAATGCAGGCCACGATGTCGTGTCCTTCGATAACGGGAAAAGCGCCTACGAACGTCTCCGGGAGGAGCCGTTTTCGTTGCTGCTTACGGATATCGTCATGCCGGAAATGGATGGAATTGAGCTGGCGCGCCGCGCAACTCAGCTCGATCCTGATCTGAAGGTGATGTTTATCACCGGGTTTGCGGCGGTGGCTCTTAATCCGGAATCGGAAGCTCCGAAGGACGCCAAGGTTCTTTCCAAGCCGTTTCATCTGAAGGATCTGGTTCAGGAAGTGGACAAGATGCTCGCCGCCTGATGGCGAGATGGCCACGGGTTTCTGCCATTGGCGTGCACCTCCGCGGAATAGTTTGACGGTTCTGTGAAAAAGGGTGTTGCGTCGATCCAAGAACCTCGTTATATCGCTCCCCACCACGGCGTTCCGGCGCGGTGATACCGAGAAATTCGGGCGTGTAGCTCAGCGGGAGAGCACTTCGTTGACATCGAAGGGGTCACAGGTTCAATCCCTGTCACGCCCACCATTTTTGCGTTATTCGGCAATTCCAGTCAGATTAGCGCGGTTGATCCGGATACGAAGGATCTGCGCAGGGAACACTTGCTGCGGGTCTCCGGTAAAACCAGTCACAGCGAGCGCCTTAGGCGCTTGTTTCATGTTTACGGGTAATAGGGCCCTTTCGGGGGACAGTGTCATGAAGATCAAGAATTCGCTCAAAGCGCTTATGGCCCGCCACCGCGACAACCGTATGGTTCGCCGTAAAGGCCGTGTCTACATCATCAACAAGAAGAACCCGCGCTTCAAAGCTCGCCAGGGCTAAGGGTGCGAGGCGCCTAGTCGCGCCTTTGTGATCT
>JBNKOQ010000304.1:0-4646 GCA_050294735.1 Roseibium sp.
AACCGGAGGGACGGAGTTCATGCTGCTGCGCCCTGAACTGGAAAATGCATTCCAGCTTCAAGGTCTTGCTGACCGGCTCGTCCAAGTTCTTAGTAAGGAACGGATAATCGACGGGCACGAAACCCGTCTCGATATCTGCGCCGGCATGTCGATTTCGAAACCTGGTGCAATCGCGTCCGATCAGTTGCTGATCGAATCCTCACTGGCCCTGCGCTCCGCCAAGCAAAAAGGCGCCCGAAGCGCTGCCCTGTTCTCGCCTGACATGCGCGCGATTTTCGAGAAGAATGTCGAAATCGCGAAAGAGCTGCGGGAAGCCCTGAAAGTCGGCAAGATTGTTCCCTGGTATCAGCCTCAGGTCTGCGCCAGAACGGGTAAGATCGTCGGCGCGGAAGCCTTGGTACGCTGGATCGACACGGCAGATGGCGTGCGCTTCCCGAATGCCTTCCTGCCGGCCGCGTCGGAAGCCGGATACATGGAAACGGTGGACGAAACTGTCCGCCACCAGGCCATGGCTATGGCCGCCCAGGTGCGGCGCTCCAGCTCCGCGCCCTTCCATATCGGACTGAATGTGTCCGCCAGTTTGCTGATGGATGACAAATGCGTTGACATTCTAACAGCAGAAACCAAACGAGCAGGGCTTCAACCGAGGCAAGTCAGCATCGAAATTCTTGAAGCCGTCATGATCGACGAGTTTGCGGCGGCCCCCATCCTTGTGAACGTCGCCAAGCTGTCAGAGCTCGGTTTTTTTATCGAACTCGACGATTTCGGCACCGGCCATTCCAGCATTTCCAGTTTGCGGGATCTCAAGGTCGACCGGGTCAAAATCGACCGCAGCTTCATCTCCGGTGTGGACAAGAATCCGAAACTTCAACGGTTCACCAGTGCCTTGATTCAATTGGCGCGCAGCCTCGACATCTCGGTTCTGGCCGAAGGCGTGGAGACGGAAGGCGAGCGCAACTGGCTAATGGAAAACGATTGCGATGTTATCCAGGGCTTCCTGATTTCGAAAGCCATACCGGAGGAAGAATTCCAAACCATGGTTTCGAGACAGGTGCTTCTCAACACCACTCAAGCCAACCTGTCGGCCTGATAGTCAAGGCTTCAATCGCCGCCACCGAACACCGCAGGGTCTTGAAGTCATACCCAGGGATCCCGCGTCCTAAGAAACCGCCGTCGCCTGGCGCTTTTTGAAGTCGCTTGCTGCCACCGACAGCCCCCCGTCAGCGCCGTCTATGAAATGGACGTGCTGACTGGCTTCCATGTCCGACATGAAGCATGTCATCAAGGCGCTACCGCTCTCGTGAAGCCCATAGAGCAGCCGCCCAGCATGAAAGGCTTCCTCCAGATACCGTTTCAACTCTTCCAACTGAGAAGGAGCGATATCGAGCACAAGGCGGAGTGAATCATCCAGTTTACGGTGATCGGTGTTGCGGCAAATTTCCTGCAAATACCGTTTGGGGCGGAATGGGCCGATCCGCAGGCCTGTTGTGCTTCCCGCGATAAATGCAAGGCATTCTGCTACGGCCCTTGCACCATAGGACAGCCGCTGTCCGGCCTTTGCCAGCATACGGATTTCAAGACCGAGCCCCCGGGGCGGGAACCTGAACCGTAAACGTCCAAGCGTGACATGCGTACTACCCTCGGCATCACCGAAGGGGTCGAAGCCAACAATCCGCCGGATATCCTGCCGGATTGCCTGCAGCTCACCGCCGCCGGGCTCAACCGGCTTTAGAATAAGCGACAGAATTCGGCCGCGTTCCGAGGGCAAAGGTTCCCACCGGCAGGACAGCCCCTCCAGATCCGGTCTCGGAGCATCGGGGTCTTCAATTCTGAAAGGACGGCAGAGCTCCTCGTTCTTCAGAATCCTGTCGGCAAGTTCCAGTCCACCACCGACGGCCATCGCGAGATGGTTTCCCGGTGACAACTCGTATTTTCGCAGACGCACATCGCCCCCTTCCCCGCGAATATGGGCAAGGGGTATTGCTGCAATTCGGAGAGTGAGGCCTGTCTCCTCCCGCGCCAGTTTCTGAACACCGGCCAGAGCCTGCCGGGCGTCCCCGGCAGCGTTTGAGGAGACGAGAAGCGTTGCGCCGTCACCTCCAAAAACAAAGGGAACGCGGTCACGTCCGATCCGGTTCAACACAGCCGAAATAACCGCGGCTCCGATCAGGTTCACATCCTTGTAGCGGCCGTTCGCTATCGCATCGCGGGATCTGACAATGTCAGCAGCCAGAACAACCCAGTTGTCCGGCGCAGGCGCATAAAGCGACATGTCTCCAACCGTGGAGAAGTCGGAAAAGGCCGGCAGGTCGCTATAAAATGAATCCGTTTCAGCCAACATGACAATGTTCCATCCTCAAACCTTGTACGCCAGTGCAAGGAAAACAGATGCTCTTAGCCAGAAGGCAGGACTTCACATTGCCGTGTTCAACCCTGGGGAATTCACTCAAACCCAGAACAAGTTACTGTCTCGCCACACGAAAACCTTGTCCTGCGGCACATCCAGCTTGGGTACGCTCGCCGTCTCTAGTCCTTCCAGAAGACCGCGAAGCACCCGGAAGACGCCACCATGCGCGACAACAACGCTCGGCTGGTCAATCGTCTTCAGCCATGTCCCGATGCGCTTGGTGAGTATCTCGTAGCTTTCGCCGCCGCCGGGAGGCACAAAGGCCCATTTATCTGTTCTGCGGGCAAGCACAAGATCCGGCTCCCGGTCGGCCAGCTCTTCGAGGGTAAAACCCTCCCACGCACCAAACGTCAGCTCCTTGAGCTGATCATCACAGCGATAGGAGGCAGGTTCCAGGTCCATGGATTGACGGAGCAGCTCCATGGTCATGCGTGTCCGGCCAAGCGGAGAGGCCACAAAATCGAAGCTGGCAGGATTAATTCCCTCGGCGTCGAAAAAGGCCTTCAGGCGCTGACCGTTTCCGCTTGCCTGTTCCCGCCCAAGGGCATTCAGGGGGATATCCTTTTGCCCCTGCATGCGGCCTTCCGCATTCCAGTCAGTTTGGCCATGGCGGACAAAGATGAGAAATTGAGGATCATGGAGCTTGGGCAGCACAGCGCTCATGGCAAATTCATTCCGGCGTAAAGACAGACGATTGACAGGAGGGCCGGCCGGCCACTCCGAAAGAAGACCCTATGGGTAGGACGCTACAATTTGACGAACAAGCCATAAAATGAAAAAGGCCGGCGATGCCGGCCTTAGTCAACTGGATCAGTCCTTGACCACCGAGATATCTGGTGCGTCGACCGCCTTCATGCCGACAATGTTGTAGCCGCAATCGACGTGCTGGATTTCACCGGTCACGCCACGTGCCATATCGGAAAGCAGGAACAGCGCGCTGTCGCCGACTTCATCGATCGTCACCGAACGGCGCAACGGCGCATTGTACTCGTTCCACTTGAGAATGTAGCGGAAGTCGCCAATGCCGGAGGCGGCAAGCGTCTTGATCGGCCCTGCGGAAATCGCGTTGACCCGGATCTGCTTCGGGCCAAGATCCATCGCCAG
Source organism: Roseibium sp. (assembly GCA_050294735.1). Lineage (GTDB taxonomy): Bacteria > Pseudomonadota > Alphaproteobacteria > Rhizobiales > Stappiaceae > Roseibium. Next base: position 3,512 of record JBNKOQ010000304.1, read on the forward strand.
ATACTTCACACTGGTTTCCAGAGCCGCCTTGGCAACGCCCATGACGTTGTAATGCGGCATGACTTTCTCGGCGCCATAGTAAGTCAGGGTCAGAATCGAGCCACCGCCGTCCATCAGCTTCTCGGCGCGCTGAGTCACAGCGGTCAGGGAATAAACGGAGATATCCATGGTGCGGGCGAAATTGTCTGAACTCGTATCAACAAAGCGGCCGGTCAGCTCATCCTTGTCTGAAAAAGCAACGGCGTGGACCAGAAAGTCGATTTTGCCCCACTTGTCTTCCAGCGCCTTGAAGACCGCATCGATGCTGGCGCCATCCGTGACATCGCAATGCCCGGCAACAAACGCACCAAGCTGATCCGCCAATGGTTCGACACGCTTTTTCAAGGCATCCCCCTGATAGGTCAGAGCCAGTTCCGCGCCGGCATCGCTCAGAGCCTTTGCGATCCCCCAGGCAATAGACCTGTTGTTCGCAACACCCATAATCAGTCCGCGTTTGCCGTTCATCAGTCCGCGCGTTTCCGCCATCTTTATCTCCAGAAGGAATTCAGTAACCACCCTGCACCGGGTCGGCTTCCTATGGCACAGCCCCCCTTTTCCTTCAAGATACCAGCAGCGCGAATGAGACATCGACGAGAGCAAGTCTTGCCACTATGTTGACCCGCAAAACTATCCCATTCAGAAACGAGGAAGTGCGCTCATGGAGCGAAATCCCCATGCTGACAAGTTCGCCGAAATCATCGGTGCCAACAACGTCCTGACTGCTGCAAATGACAAGGCCCCCTACCTGACCGAATGGCGGGACCTGTATCAGGGTGTCACCCCGATCGTCCTGCGCCCCGGTTCGACAGAAGATGTCAGCGCGGTGATGAAATACGCTTATGAGAACGATCTGAAGATCGTCCCCCAGGGTGGCAATACCGGTCTGGTCGGAGGGCAAATTCCCTTGGAAACCGGGGATGAAATCGTTCTTTCGCTCGGCCGGATGAACAAAATCCGCGCCGTCGATCCGGACGGTTTCACCATCACGGCCGAGAGCGGAACCATCCTCGAAACACTGCAAAATGAAGCGGAGAAAGTCGACCGGCTCTTCGCTCTCGCACTCGGCTCGCAAGGCTCCTGCCAGATCGGCGGAAAC
>JBNKOQ010000305.1:0-4645 GCA_050294735.1 Roseibium sp.
CTGGCGCAAAGAACAGAGGTGGGCGCAGAGGACGGACCGATGAAGGTGGCTGCCGACGGCGCCCTCAATGCTGACGCGTTGGAAAAGGTCTTGAGAGACCTCAAGGCTGCGGGCCGGACCGACATCGTACTTATCACACGAAGAGGCTCGAAGTGAGTTTCTCCCGTTTCCTAGTGGTTGGCGCTATCGTGTCCCTGGTTCTGCACGGCTTCGGGTCTGCATTTTTTGCCAGGAACCCTAACGAGGTATCGATCGCGGCGTTCGACGGTGGCGGGATCTCTGTAGTTGGGTCGATCACGGACCTTGTTGCTGGCGCTCAGGTGAAAGAGGTGCCGGAAACCATCCCGGTGGAGGCAATCGAACCGGAACCCGAACCGGTCAGGCCCGTTGCCGTACCGGTTGAAGTGGCGGAGGTCACTCCGGACACGCCAGTGAAATCAGTTGAGGCCACGCGGGTTCAGCCGGTCGCGGAACCGGTTACTGTCAAAACCACTCCAGCCGCTGTTCCGCTTGTCGAAGGCGTGACCGGAACGGCCCCGGTAACCGCCGTTGAACCAGCAGGGACCGTTCTTCAGCACAACCGGTCTTCGGCGAAGACAGCTAATCCGATCAAGCCGATCGAGGCACAACCGGAACGGACGCCAGTTGAGATCGCGAGGATTGAACCCGCAGCAGGTTCAGAGCGGGGCGAACCGGTCGCGCAGAAGCTTGACGTCCAGCAGCCGATCGAAGCTCCCTTGGCAGGTGTGATACAGACACCCAGGATCAAGCCAAAGCCGTCTGTCCGCAAGTCCCGACCGACAGCGCCCTCAGAGATTAAGGCCAAGACAGCGCAGAAGAAAGGGGCGGAAACCAGTTTCCGAAAAGGCGGGGAGCGGATCACCAGCAAGACTGCGCGCTCCAAGGTCAACGGACGCAAGAATGCCAAAGCCCGGGACGGTGGCGCCAAGGCAAAATCGAATTACCAGGATAAGGTGGCGGCGAGACTGCGCCGCGAAAAACGCTATCCGCGCGAGGCGCGCCGAGAGCATTTGGAGGGCACCGTACGCGTTTCCTTTACGATCTCCCGCAACGGTTCGGTTTCGGGGCTTCGCATTACACGCTCCTCCGGGCATTCGGTACTCGATCAGGCTGCGCTGGACATGGTGCGCCGCGCCGCGCCCATGCCGAAATTTCCAAGCGATATCGGAGTTGCCAGAATGACGCTTCAGGTGCCTGTTCGATTTGACGGATAGAGATCCGGTCATATGCAAAACAGGTTTTTTCCCGCATTTTTGGAAGGAAACCTTTCCAAGTATTGGGACGACATCGCCACGCTCGGGCAGATGCCTTCGCGCTATGGAACGACTATGCCTGCGAGATGACGACGATCCGGCTCTCCTTCGAAAGCTCAGGCCCCTCCAAATAACTTAGCAATGCCCTCCTCGTCTTTCCAAGCGACCGGTGTTATTGAATTGCCTCTCCGCCGTCGCCTTCCTTTCTTCTGTCGATGTCATCGACCAGTAGATGCACCAAGGATACGACGGAACTGCGCAGGGTCTCGATTTCTCCCGTCGCGAGGGTAATTCTCCGGGCCAGGTCTTCAGGTAATTTTGAGGGCTTGCGCGCGAAGCTCTCGACCGTGAGGTGTCGGTGCAACCAACACGCGACGCTCGTCTCGCGGGTCGCGGTTGCGGGTGATGAAGCCACCCCGTTCCATGCGCTTCAGGAGCGGCGTCAGCGTACCATTGTCGAGATGCAGGCAGGAGCCGATTTCGCCGACGGTCACCGGCGCGCGCTCCCACAGGATCAGCATCACCAGATATTGCGAATAGGTGAGTCCCAATGGTGCCAGCAACGGACGATAAAGCCGCTGCAGGAGGTTGGTCGCCGCATAGAGCGGAAAACAGACTTGATTATCCAGCCGCAGGGGATCGTCGCTCGATTCAGCCATGGGAGTTCTACCTGGTCTTCACGGACAGTTCGACATCGATATTCCCCCTGACCGCATTTGAATAGGGGCAGGCCTTGTGGGCCTCGGCAACGATTTCCTCGGCGCTAGCCTGATCGACTCCGGCGATGGTGACATCAAGCGCCACCGTCAAACCGAACCCGCCGCTTCCGTTTTGCGCCATGCCGACCGTGGCGATCACGGCAACATCGTCATCCTTGATCTTGTTGTCCTTGTTGCGCGTCACGTGGATGACGGCGTTGCCGAAACAGGCGGCGTAGCCGGCGGCGAACAATTGCTCCGGGTTGGTGGCGTCTTCCATGCCACCTAGTTTCTTGGGCAGGCTGAGGTTCAATTCCAGCAGCCCGTCATCGCTCTTGACCGTGCCCGCGCGTCCGCCAACTGCCGTCACCGTGGTGGAATAGATCGTGCTCATCTTCGGTTTCGTCCATTGAATAATGTCATATGGCTAGCAATAATATTGCTAGCCATATTTTTATATGCGTTTCGCTGCTGTAATGCAAATGGCGATCTGGTGCCGAGTTCTCGGACTGACGGATTGGCTATGCCGCCAGCCATGCGAAAGCGAGCGTTGCGTCAACCAGCGAGACACGCCTGCTCAGAGCGGCGGTGATGGCGACGGCGCCCATATCATGGGGTGTCACTGGTCGAAACTTTCACGGTGATTTCGTCTGCCTGCTGGGTGCGCTTACCTGAACCTCCGCGATGTGGGCGCGCTGCGGGTGTCTGCTGGCTATCCGTCGGACGAGCGATTCAAGTCGGCCCAAAAGCCTTTCATGGCATTGGTAAGTTTGAGATATGTGCGGTAACGGCTGTCGTAATGGCCTTTCATTGAACCATCCGGCAGGTACTCGCGCTTGGTTCTCGTCATCGCCTTCACACTATCCTCGTAATCGGCAAACAGGCCTGCTCCGATTCCTGCTCCGATGGCTGCTCCAAGTGCACCGGTCTCCCGGGCTTCGGCGACCGATATCGGAACACCCAGACAATCGGCGAACATCTGCGGCCAGACTGGACTGCGGGAGCCTCCTCCCGCGAGAACCGCCCGCTCAAACGGGACACCCGAGCCAATCAGCGCCTCAACGTGCCGCCGGTGCTCAAAGAGCACGCCCTCGAAGAGCGCCCGCAACAAGTGCCCTTCCGAATGCCATCCGGCCAGGCCGTAGAATCCGGCACGGAAATCGGCGCCTTGTCCCGATCCGTAAAGGAAGGGGTGAAAGTAAGGATCATCCGGCGCCGGCGTGATTTCGGCAATACGTGCGTTGCAGAAAGCGAACGGATCATCATGGTGCCCGTTCCGTTCGACCAATTCGCGCACATACCATTCAAGATTTGCCGCGGATGTAGCACTGGATTCGATGTTCACGAAACGCCCCGGGGCAAAGCCGGAGGCCATGAAGACATTGATGTCGTTGACCGGCGTTTCAGAAAACACCTGATTGATGCTCCATGTGCCGACAATGATCGAGGCGTCTCCGGAGCGTATGACACCTGAGCCGAGTGCGCTGGCAATTACATCGAAGTAACCGGCAACGACGGGTGTACCTTCCGCAAGGCCCGTCAAGGCCGCCGCCTCCGCCGAAACACGGCCGGCAACATCGGCAGGCCGGACCAGCCGTGGCAACAGGTCAGCGGCATCATCCAAGCCGTAGAGGGACAGGAGGCCGTCATCATAGGCGCACTCCGGCATCCGTGTGAAACCGCAGCCGGACATGTCGGAAGTCTCGCTGACCCTCTCATCGGTAAGCTTGAAAGTGATGAAATCCTTGCAAAGAAGTACGGTCCCTGCTTTTTCGTAAAGATCGGGCCGGTTCTGTTTGATCCAGGCAAGCAGAACCGGTGTCTGCGACGGCCACGGCTGCTGACGGCAGAGCTCGTAAAGCGCCTCACCGTTGGCGTTTTTCAATTCCCCGGACAAGGCGGCGGCACGTGTGTCCAGCGACTGAATGCCGATCAACGGAGCATTTTGACGGTCGAGCAGATAAAGCCCGTTGCCGTGACCGGCACAGCCGATGGCCGCAATCCGGGACGGATCTATGGCGGCCTCTTCAACGCACCTGCGGATGGCCAGTTTGGCATTGTCCCAAAGCTCGTTCAGGTCCCGCTCCACCCAGCCCGGATACGGCGTTGAAGACTGTCCGTCCAGTGCATGCATGGCGATCGTCCGCCCGCTCAAGTCGAAGAGCACCGCCTTGATTACGGTATTTCCGGCATCGAGACCCAGCAGATAAGTCATTTCGTCAGCCACGGTTGTAGATGTCCCAAGCTTCCTCGGCACCGGCCCCGTCATGGATCAGAGCCATGAGCGCGGCGACGACGGCTTTTGGATTGTCATGCTGATAGATATTGCGGCCATATACCATGCCCTGTGCACCCTGGGCCATCAGCGCGGCGGATTTCTGCAACACCGCTTTCAGGTCAGCCTTGCCACCGCCGCGGACGAGAACTGGCACGCGCGCAGCTTCCACAACCCGATGAAATTCTTCCGGATCGTCCGTCGGGTCAGCCTTGATGATGTCTGCCCCCATTTCGCTCGCGAGGCGAACCAGGGTCACGATTTTCTCGGCGTCGCCAGCCTTGAAGACGACTGGCTTCCAATCGTTCGGCCCTTGCAGGGAGATGCCGGTCAGATACATGGTGGGCCCTGGGCGGCTGCCATTTTGAATTTCATCCCGCCAGGTCAGCGCATAACCT
>JBNKOQ010000306.1:0-4601 GCA_050294735.1 Roseibium sp.
TGGTTTCCCTGCCAAGTTCCGCAACAACCTTCGGCTCCAGCGAATAGGCACGGTCACCGATTGCATCGACTGTTTCAGGTATTCCGACATCGAGAACCGGCAAGCAATCCATCGTTATGCCAAGAGCGTGGAGGTCATGGGCGATAAGACGGGCTCCGAGACGGGCCGCGTTCCGTCCCCTTGCAGGATCGGCTTCATACAGCCTGCCAAAGAGCTGCTGTGGTGGATACTTGGGCCAGTGAGGCGGCCGCAGGCGTTGAACCCTGCCGCCTTCCTGATCGATCAGCACCGGTGCATCAGGCCGTCCGACGGCCTGCCGGAACGAAGCCACCAGATCGCCCACCTGCTGCGGTGTATCGCAATTGCGCCGGAACAGAATCAGTCCCCAGGGGTCTTCCGACCGGAAAAAATCGATTTCGGCCTCAGTCAGGCAAAGCCCGGCACAGCCACTGATGAAAGCTTTGGTCATGACATGGCCTTAGCCGTGGTGGGAGAAGCGGTCAAGCTTCGCTGCGAGCGGAGGACAATGGCACAGAGGCAGCGCCTTGCACCATCCGGGTGAAGCAGCCCATATAGAGGAGCCTGACAACCCGCCCCGGAGATCCCATGCGCGCTCATCCCGACATTCCCGCCGGTACCCTGCACCGCCTATCAGTGTCCTCGGAAATCCTGCACAAAAACATGCTCGGAGACCCGGCAACCCGGGAGGTTGTGGTCTACATTCCAAACGGGCATGACGGCGCGGGACTTCCCCTGCTTGTCGATCTGGTTGGCTATACCGCCGGTGGTCCGGCCCACACCAACTGGAAAAACTTCGGCGAGAATGTACCTGAACGCCTGGACCGCCTCATTCACGAAGGCGCCATGCCCCCGGTTGCCGTTGCCTTTCCGGACTGTTTCACCCGTCTCGGCGGCAATCAGTACATCGACAGCGAAGCCATGGGCCCATGGGCCAGCTTCCTGACCACGGAAATGCTTGCGGCGGTCGAAAACCGCTTCGGCTGCGGCGGTGCGGGTATGCGGGCATGTTTCGGCAAGTCCTCCGGCGGCTACGGATCCATGGTTCACGCCATGCTCCATGCCGACGTCTGGTCCGCCGCAGCCTGTCATTCCGGCGATATGGCGTTTGAACTCTGCTACCTGCCGGAAATGCCGAGCGCCCTCAGGGCGATCCAGCGCAAAGGGTCCATCAAGGACTTCATCGATGATTTCCTCTCCGGGCCGAAATTCCCCGGTTCATCGATGCACGACCTGATGACCTTCGCAATGGCAGCCACCTATGACCCCGACCCGGATGCGGCCTACGGTATTCGCCTTCCTGTCGATCCCGAAACCTGCGAACTCATAGATGATCTGTGGGCAAATTGGCTTGCCTGGGATCCGGTCCGGATGGTGGATGACCACGTCAGTGCGCTGAAATCACTGAAAGGCCTCTGGATAGATTGCGGCAATGTCGATCAGTACAATCTCGTCTACGGCGCCCGCCGTCTGACAAAAAAGCTCTGCGCGGCAGAAGTTCCCCATGTCTACGAGGAATTTGACGACACCCACTCGTCGGTCGACTACCGCATGGACAAGAGCCTGCCATTTCTCGCCAAGGCCCTTCTTGGCTGAGCAAAGTCTTGAGCAATCAACAAAAAAGCCGGTGAGACTAACTCACCGGCTTTTTCTTTACTCAATGTCTTCAGGCGATCTAGTTCCGCCTTACAAAACAATCACCACCCGCAGCCTGCAAGGATTCGCAAAGGTTCACTGCATCATTGCGCGACGACATGGGGATGCGAGCCCGGTAGAATGTTCCACGATCCTGGATGTTCGCTGCAACGATAACAGCGGAACGGTTCCCCAAAATACCCGCATATTTCCTCTGCAAGCCGGAGTAGGCATTGCGCGCAGCTTCTTCAGATCGCTGCGAGGTCACCTGAACCACATAGGTGCCTGCGGGGATTGTCCCTCCGGAGGAAACCGCAACGGGAGCGGCAGGCTGCGGCGCCGCTGGAGCGGACCGCGCCGGTGCACTTGTTAAATCAAGCGGACCATCCGCCCGAGCCGCCGGCTGGCTTGTTGCACGGGCAACCTGAACAGGAGCTGCGGGCTTTTTCTTGGGCAAGACGGAAGGAACATTGGCCTGCACAACAGGTGTTTCTTCTGTCTGTGACGCGGCAGGATCCGTGTCCGGGCTAGCAGCTGCGACGATAGCAGGTGTCTGCGTTGGCACCGCCGGTGCGGCAACAGACGGTGTTGCCGGCGCAGGCACGGCTTGCCCCGAAGAGACCGGCGCAGGCGTTATTGTATCCGTCGACACGGTTCTTGGCGCATTTGCATTTGCGCCGTCCGGCTCGGAAACTATCGTGCCATCTGGACGGACAACCAGGGTCCGGACCTTTTTGGGCGCGCCCGGTACCAGAGGATCAGGCCTGGTTGTTCCATCAGGAGCAGGCGGCAACCTTGCCGGTTCCGTCGTTTCCGGAAGAACCAGACGCTCCCGCGACGTATCGGCATTGCTGCCGACACGGTCGTAGATCAATTTGGAACTCGAATCATCCGGCTTGCTCTGGGCTTCCGGATAGATCTTCAAAGGACCTTCAAGCCCGGCGATAACCGGTGGCGGACCATCGGGAACAGCAACCCCCGAGCCATCCATGAAGAAGAAAGCCCCACCTCCGACAACGGCCACAGCCAAGACGGCAGCGGCAGCGTAAAGACCTTTGCGGGATGTACTCCCCGGATGAGGCGCAGCGGCTTTTTCTTCCTTTGGATGGGGCGGCAGAACGCCAGCGGAGCCGAGAGTCGGATCGCTTTCCTGCATCGCCCTGGCAACCGCGTCCAGATCGTAGCCTTCAGGCGGGGGAAGAGTCTCGTCCTCAACGGCATCAGGAAGCGCTGCTGCAGCGGCAGGCCATGCCATATCGTCGATATCGTCAGCTGCCGGTTCGGCTGTTTCGTCCTCTTCAACCCGTGCATATGGATCGAAGGATGTCTGAAACTGCTCAACTGCGGGCGGAGCCTGAGGCGTAGAAGCGCGCGGAACTGCCAAAGAATCAAGTGCCGCGAAAAGATCATCTTCCAGGGACTGATCCAGCTGAGAGGTGTCCTTGCTGACCGGCGCTTCACTCACAGCTTCGCGGGCATAGGACTCTTGCCGGTAGGACGCCGTCTCGGGCTGAGGGTCAGGCCGGGCGACAGTCTCCTCTACGACGAAGGCCTCAGCGGGTTCTTCGCTGGTGTAGGATCCCCGAACAGAAACGTCATAGGGCTGCTCTTCGGGAAAACCATAGTCAGCTTCTGCTGCTTGGGCATCCGCCTCTGCGGACTCCATCTCTGGCGCTGGTTCATAGGCTGGAGAACCAGCTGCCGTTTCATCGTTGCCAAACGCGGCGTTTCCGGACACGACATCGCTGGAAACACCCGAGACCGCCGGCTCATAACTCTGGCGGAAAGCCCCCATAAGCTCATCCTCGAGCTCTGCGGTCAAATTGCTTTCCAGATCCAGAGAAATGCCGCTATCGAGACGTGTCTCAGGAATATCAAGTTCGAAATGCCCTGATACCGCGCCCTCATCGGCAAGAGATGCCTCATGCCCAGCAGGCTCAACCGGCACATCATCGTACCCGGTATCAGCATAGGCTGGAGCAGTATCGTAGGACGGATCCGCGGCCCTGGCTTCTGGATAGGCAAAGCCACCACCTACCGGTTCAAACTCGCGCGGTTCCGGCTGCACATATGGCTGGGCGCCTTCGAAGTTTGGCTCGACACGATGCTCCGGCTCGACACTCTGGGATCGCACACCAGTAGCGGATGCGGGTTCGCCCATGTCTTCGAGCCCTGCGAAATAGTCGGTGTTGCCCACACGGTCACCGCCCGCGCTTGCCCCCGGCAGCCTATTGCGATTCACAATACGCGCCAGCTCAACCAGCGGATCTTCCGTTGATTGCTCATTCCCTGTCGCGCCAGCCGGTTCTACCGGATGAACATCGGAGGTCGGATACTCGTTATCTTTTGCCATGGGCGTAATGCAATCCGGCCATATCTTACATGTCTGCCGAGCACCGCCCGACAGGCAAACTGTCTACTACACTTCAGCGCATTTCCTCTGGCGCGTCCACGCCGAGGACCGCAAGACCTGCCGAAAGTACCAAGGATACTGCCCGGACCATGGCAAGTCGCGCTAGGGTTAAATTAGTATTATCAGTATTAATAAAACGTAATTGCGGCAATTCCTTGCCTCTGTTCCAGTGACCATGCAAGGAACTGGCGAGTTCATAAAGGTAGAACGCAATCCGGTGCGGTTCGTGTGTTTCTGCAGCCGCATCCAGAATCTTTGGCCATTCCGCCATGCGGGCAATAAGCTCCAACTCACCACTGTCATCGAGCAATGACAAATCTGCATCGCGCAGTGCCGAATCGGACAGATCGAGATCCGGCAGCTCTTCTCCGGCCTGCCGGAAGACCGAGCAGCAGCGGGCATGGCCGTACTGAACATAGAAAACCGGGTTGTCCTTCGACTGCTCGGTCACCTTCTGAAAATCGAAGTCCAGCGGCGCATCGTTTTTCCGGTACAGCATCATAAAGCGCACCGGATCGCGGCCAACTTCCTCGAC
>JBNKOQ010000307.1:0-4586 GCA_050294735.1 Roseibium sp.
GCACAACCGGCTTGCCGGGCTCGCCGCCACTCAAGCGGACATCGCCTTCGCCGTGCCCGGGCTGATCATGTCCATCGCCTTTATCCTGGCTCTCATCCGCCCGCTGCCGCTGTTGAACGTCTCGCTTTACGGAACGCTCTGGATCATTCTGATCGCCTATGTCGCCTGTTTCCTCGCCGTGGGTCTGAAGCCCGTCGCCGCAGCCTTCACCCAGATGGACATGAGCCTGGAGGACGCCGCGCGCGTCTCCGGCGCCGGTTTCCTCAGGCGCATGCGGTTCATCTTCGCGCCCCTTGTCGCCCCCTCGGCGGCCTCCGGCGCGATCCTCGTCTTCCTCACCGCCTACAACGAGGTCACCGTCTCGGCGCTGCTCTGGTCCACGGGCAGCGAAACCATCGGCACCACCATTTTCAACTATGAGGATGGCGGTTACACAACCCTCGCCGCCGCCATGTCGGTTGTCGTGGTCGCAGCCACCATCGCCATCATGATCGCCATGAACATGCTGGCGAAACGGGTTCCCGCCGGAACCATCCCGTGGCGAAACTGACGCTGCCGGGCGTTACACCCGCTCAAGGATCAGCGCGTAGCACATGGGCAGCCCGATCTCGGATTTTTCGTAGATGTCATAGTCCACCTCCCGGTTTGAATGGGGGTATTCCTGCATGAAGCGGTATTGGAATCCTGCTTCAACAGCCGCATTCAGGATGCTGGCAACCGTATGGACATACCAATAGTTTTCCGAACCTTCACCGGTATGGTTTCCGTCATAAACGATGGGATCGCTGTCAACCAAGGGGTCCTGCCGGAAATAGGAAACAGACGGCAGGAAGGGGTTTTCCGCGCGGGGATCGAACATTTCCAGAAAGGGATGCGTCTCATAAATGAAGAGGCTTCCACCCGGGCGCAGAAGTCTCGAGGCGACCGAGAAGAACCGGGAAAGATCCGGCATCCAGTTCAACACGCCGATTGTGATCAGTCCAACATCGAAGTCAGCCGGCACGTCATCAGGTAATGCGTAAATATCCGCTGCGAGAAAATCACAGTCGTAACCCGCAGCAAGGTTCAATTCCCGGGCCTGCTCCAGAAACGCCTGTGACTGGTCGATCCCGAGGCAACGGGTTGCCCCCATGGTCTTCAACGACAAGAGTTCGCGGCCGTTGTTGCAGCAAATCTGCACACAGGATTTCCCGACAACTCCAATATTGCTCAGAAGGCCTGCCGCAGTCTCGTCAAAGACATTGTGTCCACCGGCCTCAAAGCCGCGCTTCAGCTCTTCCCAAACGCCGCTGGCTTTGTGCTGCGGGGCCGACTGATCCCAAGCCTTCCGATTGGCTTCGGTGACGTCAAACAGGGTTTTCTCGCGAAAAGACATGCAGCTTCGCCCTCTTGAAAGATTATGATTTCAAGAAGATAAAACCCATGCGGACGTCAGTTTCAATCTGAAAGTGTCTCCGGTGACGGCTTTCCGCGTCAGGTTGATCAGCACCGGTGTCTCGTCGCCTTCAACAAGCGCAAGCCCTTCCCAATAGCCCCCGCGATAGGTCACCCGCTGAACGGTGCAAGACATCCCGTCTTCGGCCACGACAACATGCTCCGGCCGCACCAGCAGCCGGGCACTCCCCATTTTCTGCCCCTCGGCGCAGTCCACCTCGACGGACTGCCCCGCCAAGGATACCAAGGCCCGTTTGCCCCGCACGGCCAGAACCTCGGCGGACAGGATGGTGCTGCGGCCGATGAAGCCCGCCACTTGCTCATTGACCGGGCGGTCATAGAGCATCTCCGGTGTATCGGCTTGCAGAACCTTGCCGTCCCACATCAGGGCAACCTTGTCGGCCAGAGCCATGGCCTCGCGCTGGTCGTGGGTGATGAAAAGGGTTGTCGATCCGCTCTTCCTGTGGAACTCCGCCAGCTCTTCTTCCATGGCGCTGCGCAAGTGCGGATCGAGGTTCGCCAGCGGCTCGTCCATCAGCACCGTTTCTGCCCCCTGCGCCAGACAGCGGGCCAGTGCCACGCGCTGCCTCTGCCCGCCGGACAAGTCCGCCGGCTTGCGGTCGGCGAAAGGCTCCAGCTCGACGGTCGCCAGACAATTGTTTGTCCGCGCCTGCACATAAGATTTCGACTGCTTTGCCGTTTCAAGCGGAAAGGCCACATTGGCCCGCACCGACATATGCGGCCACAGGGCATAGGACTGGAACACCACCCCCACATTGCGCCCTTCCGGTGGCTGATGCAGCTTTGGGCCCGCCACCTGCCGGTCCCCCAGATGGATCTCGCCACCGTCAATGGGTTCCAGCCCGGCAATCGATCTCAGCAACGTGGACTTGCCGCAGCCCGAAGGCCCCAGAACGACAAAGAACTCACCGGTCCCGATTTCCAGGGAAACATCATCAAGAGCGGCGTGGGATCCGAAGGTTTTCCGGACAGAAGAAAGGCGTATGGTCATGGCCAGCGGCTTTACGCCGTCTATGTGACAGCCCGATTACGCCACTTGGTACCGCTGCGCAGCTACGCCGCCTGACCGCTCATGCCCAGCGCCATCTCCCGGAAGCATTCAGCCACATGGTCGGCGAAGGCCCGGGTTGCTTTCCCCGAACGCGGCCGCTTCTGCATGATGATATGATAGTTGCCGATATCCGGCAGGCCGTGGCGTTCATCCAGCACCTGCAGCGGCGGTTCCACGACACTTGCCGGAAAAGGGGCTACCGCCAGATCCGCCAGGAGAGCCGCTTCCTGCCCGGCGCTGTGAAAGCTGGTGTAGGAAATCCGGTAAGGTTTTTGAATCTCATCCAGTGCCGCCCGCGCGGCGCGGCGCCAGGGGCAGCCGGACGTCGCGACCGCCAAAGGCAGCGGATCGCGTTCGTAGGCAATGCCCCCTTCCAGTCCGGCCCAGACCAGCGGTTCGGTAAAGACGATATCGCCACCCTTCGCCAATTCGCTGTCGGGCCGGGCCGTGTAAAGCACCAGATCCAGCTCGCCATTCTTCATTTCGGCCGCCAGCTGAGGACTGCCATCCAGATGCACATCGACATTCACACCAGGGTGCGAGCGGGCAAAGCGGGAGAGAAACGTCGGCACGAATCGGGTTCCGAAATCCGACGGTGCGCCGAACCGCACTTCCCCCTCCACATCCGGTGAAACGAACAGGGAAACGGCTTCATCATTCAGCATAAGTATGCGTCTGGCGTAACCCAGCAATGCGTCTCCCTCATGGGTCAGCCGGACACTGCGTCCCTCGCGCACAAAAACCGAAACGCCCAACATGGTTTCCAGTTTCTTAATTTGCATTGAAACCGCAGAAGGCGTGCGCCCAACAAGCTCAGAAGCCTTTGAAAAACTTAGCGTTTCAGCGATAACAAGAAACGTCCTGTAGAGTTCCATATCGATCAGTTTGGTGCCCTGACCTGCCGTCGATTCCATCCTCAACACTCCGGTTCTTTCAGATCAAAAAAATTGAACGAATACATAAATACTATTCGTTTGCCTGAAAGACCAGTCTTGCCCATATGTGCATCAAGCAGCCCGCAAATTGGGCACAAGGGCTGCATAAACCCATAACACAAGGATTGGAAATGTTATGACCTACCTCGCACAGATCCTCGGCACAGCCCTCATGGGTGTCGTCTCCGCCAGCTCTCCGGCACGTCTCGGCCAGATGGACAACGCTCTGCGTCAGGCTCAACATCGCAAGGCCCGCAAATAATTCCCTCTAGTTCCAGGCTGGAGACTTCCGAACCTCTTTTACTGGAGAGACGGCAGTTAGCGGAGCCAAACAGCTCCCGGCCGAAAATCTAAAGCCGCGTATGCTCATGCATCCGCGGCTTTTTTGTTTCTATAGGGACATTGTGCAGACAGACCGGTTCGATTAGCGTCGCCTGTCTCTCAAAAGCAGCAAAGAAGCCAATGTCCATCAGCTCGTCCAGATACGCGATCCCGATCTACATTTTGATTTTTGCGATTGTCTCCATGGCCCTCATTGGAGCCACAGATTATTTCGCAATTAAAGGCAACGCAGGGCTGACCATTGGGCAGTTCTTTCTGGAAGCCGGGCTGTGCCTGTTCATTTGCCAGTCTTCCGGCAACCTGTCCGGTTTCATTTCCGAGCCGCCCAAAACACCGCAATCCTTCCTGCTCCGCTATGTCATTCTGATTGGAATGCCGACGGCATTTGTCCCTCTTGCCGCTGTCTTTGTGCTTCTTGCCATGGGAATGGGCAGTCTTTTATCGCAGGATGCCGGCATCCTGATCTTGTCGGTTATTGCGGGCTTGACCTATTTCATCGCCATTCTCGTCTTCGGACTAGCCCTTCCCGGCGCGTTGAGAGATCCGAAAGACACCATCCGGCAGTCCGTGCAGCGCAGCCTCCGGCAGCTGGGCTTTGTTCTGCCGCGCCTGATCTTTGTGATGGCCCCGTTCAACGTCGCTGCCTTTGCGCTGCCCATAGCGGCATTCACCTTCGGTATCAGCGACGGCAACCTGGACACCGCACTGGTGACGCAGCCGGCGGACATTGCAGTGCTTTTCCTCTCAAAGGTGCTGACCGGCGTTGCCCTGGCAGGCTTCTCGGCGACGATCATGGCCGCCTA
>JBNKOQ010000308.1:0-4581 GCA_050294735.1 Roseibium sp.
GCCGCCAGCGCAAAGAGCATCTCTTTGGCGTTGGGCTTATATCTGCGATACCGAAAGCCACGGGATAACAGGCGCCCGGTCCCCTACCGACAATGCCTCACGCCTCTCTCCCTTGTCATTCCGGGCGCCGCGCCGCGGAGAGCCGGAATCCGGCAACCGGCGAGGCCCACGGTTTGAACCGGGAGGCTTGTGTGCACTGGATCCCTCCGAAGCTTGTACCCGCGAAGGCGGGTACAGGGATGACAAGGAGAGGGTTTGGGAAGAGCGGAAGGCTTACGCAGCACAAAATCCGCCGCGAGGGTTTCCCTCCGGCGTTTCGGTCAGGTGCTCCGTTCGTCAGAAGAACGGGGTGGCAGGCGCCCGGACCTTGCCGGGAAGGTGTTGGGAGTGGTGGACGTGGCAAGACGGTCGCCTGCCCGAAGGTCTGTCCCAAACAGCACACCGCACTTGACCGGTTTTCAGTCCGGAAAGTGCACCGGGTGCTGTCCGCGTCTGTCACCCGCGAAGACCCCGGCTGAGTCGCTGCCGGCATGTCCCGCCCGTTCGCTACGCGGACGCGCCATGCCTGACCTCCGGTTCCTCTCACCGCGAACGGCCCTTGGCCAATCCCGGCCCCGTGATGAGGGGAACAGGCACAATGATACGGCAGGTTTTGGGGGCGGGGATTAGTTTTTCGCCAGCTAGAAAAGGCGTTTTGAGACAATGGGGTTAGCGCGGAAAAAATAAGGGTAAGTTCAGACTATACTCGTATCGGTACATATTGTAACCAATTCGAGAAGCTTTCGCCTGAGTCACATGAATTTCTTGAACCCGGCTTACGCGTGTCAAATTCCATTTTTATCGAAAGCTACTTCCTGAATGCTCAAAATGGCCTTTCTAAGAGAATGCACACCGTGGTTTCCGCTCACCTTTTTCGCATCTCTGGTGCTCTATGTAATACTTGGGGCCAACGATAAAACATGGGCCGGACCCGCACTTGATACTGCAATTTTCTCATCACTAGGGATGAACCTGACGGCCTATGTCATCCTGATTGTTACGCAGCAACGCCAACTGCTATGGATCAATGCTGGTTTTACAGCCATCATACTTCTGCTTCTGTTCTTTGGATCCCTGGACGCTTTTCCCGGAACAGGGGGGCGATATGGCAATCACAATGGCGACCTGGTGGCCTGGCTCTGTTTGGTAAATTTCTTCACACTGACTTTCCTATGGGAACGAAACTTCCTGGCGGCGGTATGCGCATTTCTCATTACGTTTTTTATCACCGCAACGGCTGCCAACATCTTCATTACCGAACCGCTTCTGCACGAGATCGGAACGTCCGATTTGTCGAGAGTTTGTTTTATCCGCACACGCGACCCCTCTCAATCAATACAAGACGGCGCGCGTATTCGTTCTCTCTCAGAAGTCAAAACGGGAGCCCTTATCGGCGAGTCCTCACCGCGATTTTACAAAATCAACGACAAAGAGGTCAGGCAGTGGCTGTACAGCTCACGCAAATTTTCCCGTCCCCGACCAATAACCGAACAGCCAATAGCTTGCAGATCCGATCAACCTTAACCGCAAACATCACAACTGCTTATAAAGCTTTCTATTGATGGCACTGGCGCCACCGCGAGAGCCGGAATCCAGTCACCGGTGTGACCGGCGGCTTGAGCCCGGAGGCTCGCGTGTACCGGCTCCCTGCCTGGGCCGGGATGACATGGCAAACGTGTTTGGTTGAGCGAAGAAGGGAAAGCGGCCGGCCAATGAAAAACCTGGCATATCTGCCGTTTGAGGTTGATGACAAACTACTCTTTATGGCGTCGCCCGAAATAGGGCCTTTTACCTGAAGTCGTTGTCAAGCAGCACGTTTGTCATCCCTGCGCAGGCAGGGATCCAGTAACCGGTTGAATTGGCGCTGTTTTTCAGCGGCAGACTACACGGAGTACTGGATTCCGGTCTTGCCGCTAGCGCGCCAAACCGGAATGACAATCGATAAGCTTAGGCTTTGTCAGCAGTCTGACCCGGCATATCTGCCGGGCTTTCCTGTTCGTATGACCGGGGTGATTACTCAGCGGCAGCTGGCGTGACCTCCGCCGGTTCCGGGGCAGTCCATTTCAGCACCGGCTTGCGGGCAGCTGCGGTCTCGTCGAGGCGGCGGCGGGGCGAGAGGTAAGGCGCGCCGGAGAAACGCTCCGTCTCGCCGCGCTTGGCACTCATCACCAAGTCACGAAGCGTCGCGATGAAGAGATCGAGGCTCGCCCGGCTTTCGGATTCCGTCGGCTCGATCAGCATGGCGCCATGGACAACCAGCGGGAAATACATGGTCATCGGATGATAGCCCTCATCGATCATCGCCTTGGCGAAATCGAGGGTGGTCACACCTGTGTCCTTCAGGAAGCTGTCGTCGAAGAGCACCTCATGCATGCAAGGGTTCTCGCCGAACGGCAGGCTCATCAGGTCCTGCAGCCCGACGCGGACATAGTTGGCATTCAGCACCGCATCCTCGGAGGCCTGGCGCAACCCGTCGGAGCCATGGCTCTGCATATAGGCAAGGGCCCGCACATACATGCCCATCTGGCCGTGGAAGGCTGTCATGCGGCCGAACGGCTTCTCATCGCCCGTGGTTCCGGCTCGGGTCTCGATCAACTCCGGACCGGTCTCTCCCTTGCGGATGAAGGGCAGCGGCGCGAAGGGGGCCAGACGGTCCGACAGGACCACCGGACCGGAGCCCGGACCACCACCGCCGTGGGGCGTCGAAAAAGTCTTGTGCAGATTGATGTGCATGGCATCGACGCCAAGATCTCCCGGCCGGGCCTTGCCAACGATGGCGTTGAAGTTGGCGCCGTCGCAGTAAAAATAAGCATCGGCGGCATGGATCGCCTCGGCAATCCCGATGATGTCCTTCTCGAACAGCCCGCAGGTGTTCGGGTTGGTCAGCATGATACCGGCGATGTTGCCCTGATGCTCGGCGATGGTCGCCTTCAGCGCATCGAAGTCGACCCGGCCATCGTCCTTGGCATTGATGGAGACCACCTTGTAGCCGAGCAGGGCGGCAGTTGCCGGATTGGTGCCATGGGCGCTTTCCGGCACCAGCACGATCTTCGGATCCCGTCCGGCGGCGGTGTGGGCCGCCTTGATCGCCATCATGCCGCAAAGCTCGCCATGGGCGCCGGCCTTGGGGCTCATGGCCACAGCCGACGTCCCGGTCATGGTCATCAGCCAATGGGCCAGCTCGTCGATCAATTCGACCGCGCCAGTCACCGTGGACAGCGGCTGCAACGGGTGAATGTCGGCAAAACCCGGCAGCCGCGCCATCTTCTCGTTGAGGCGCGGATTGTGCTTCATGGTGCAGGAGCCGAGCGGATAGAGCCCTGAATCGATGGCATAGTTGTTGCGCGACATGCGCACGTAATGGCGCATGGCTTCCGGTTCGGCGAGGCCGGGCAGTTCGAGCGGATCCTGACGGGCAAATCCGCCCAAATCCAGCTCCGCATCCTCCGGCACATCCAGATCAACGCCTGTGGTGTCGAAATGGCCGAATTCGAAGATCAGCGGCTCTTCGATGTCGAGCGCCCGGTTGCCGGTGAAGGTTTTCGGGGTGTAGACGCTTCCCGCATCTCCAGCGGAGGTCGGGCGACCTTGTGTGTTCATGCTCATGCCAGCACCTCCTTGAGAGCGGTCACGAATGCGTTTCTGTCCTCGTCGCTGTTCACTTCCGTCGAGGCGACGACGAGCAGGTTTTCAAGCTCCGGCTTGCCCGGTTCGAGACGGGAGACCGGAACACCGGCGAGGATGCCTTTTCCGGCCAGCGCTTCGACAACACCGTGGGCCGCTTTCGGCAGCTTCACCGTGAACTCATTGAAGCAGGTGCCGTCCAGCACCTCGACACCGGCAACAGAGGCAAGGCCCTTCTTCAGCTTCAGCGCGTTGGAATGGCAGATGGTGGCCAGCTGCTTCAGCCCCTTGGCGCCAAGCAGCGACAGGTGGATCGTAAACGCCAGACAGCAAAGGCCCGAGTTGGTGCAGATGTTCGACGTCGCCTTGTCGCGGCGGATGTGCTGCTCGCGCGTCGAGAGCGTCAGCACGAAGCCGCGTTTGTCGTCCGCGTCTGTGGTTTCACCGCAGAGGCGCCCCGGCATCTGGCGGATATACTTCTGACGCGTGGCGAAGAGGCCGACATAAGGCCCGCCGAAGTTGAGGCCGTTGCCGATGGACTGACCTTCGCCGACGACGATGTCGGCCCCCTGGGTTCCCGGTGGCTCGATCAGGCCGAGAGAAACAACCTCTGTGAAGACGGCGATCAGCAGCGCGCCGCATTCGTGTGCCTTTTCGGCAATCGGTTTCAAGTCGATCAACTGGCCGTAGAAGGACGGCGACTGGACGACGACGCAGGAGGTTTCCTTGTCGATCTGCGCCAGAATGTCCTCGGTGCCGGTAGGATCGGCCGGCAGCGAAACAACATCGTCGCTTGCCATGTTGGACAGGCCTTCGACCACCTCGCGGTACTGCGGGTGCAGACCGCCGGATAGAACCGCCTTCTTGCGGCGGGTAATGCGGTGCGCCATCAAAACCGCTTCGCCGGTGCCCGTGGAG
>JBNKOQ010000309.1:0-4578 GCA_050294735.1 Roseibium sp.
CGACGCACGAAGGCCTCAGCGACGATGAAAGCGCGGCTCTGAACGCCCGCCTGATCCTGTTGCTGGCCAATCATATCGGCGATTGCACGGTGCTTCGCGCAGCGCTCGCCGTCGCCAAAAATCCGTCTCAAGAGGAGGAGAGACAATGAAACCGAACCATCTCATTCGAGGTCTGCTGGGAGCCGCTGCGCTCGGAGCTGGTCTAGCGGCATCCACGGCTGCCTTTGCCGAAACAACCCTTGCCCTGTCCAGCTGGCTGCCGCCGCGCCACCCCATCGTGGTCAATGCGATCAAGCCCTGGGCGAAACAGGTTGAGGAGGTCACTGACGGCCGCGTGAAAGTGCGTGTCCTGGCCAAGCCGCTCGGCGCACCGCCTGCGCATTTTGACATGGCGGCCGACGGAATCGCCGACATCACATACGGCCTGCACTCCTTCACTACCGACGATCGCTTCGAACGCTCGCGGATCGGCCAGTTTTCTTTCATTGGCGACGATGCCGTCAGCGGCTCCAAAGCCTTCTGGGAGGTCTACACCGGGGCACTCGATGCCCAGGCCGAGCACAAGGGTGTCAAACTTCTCGGTCTCTTTGTTCACGGCCCCGGCGTGCTGCACAACAATGTGCGCAAGATCGAGACCGAGGATGATATCAAGGGCCTGAAGATCCGCGTTCCGGGCGGTTATATCTCCGACCTGATGTCGGACCTTGGTGCCGAAACGCTCTTCATGTCCTCCGGCGAGGTTTACGAGAAGCTGTCGCGCGGTGTGATCGACGGCGTAACCTTCACCTATGAAGCGCTCACTGCCTTCAAGCTCACGGATGATCTGAAGTACTCCATGCGCGTGCCGGGCGGTCTCTACAATACGACCTGGTTCCTTGTCATGAACGACGACAAATGGGCGGAAATCTCTGCCGAGGATCAGGCGGCAATCGAGGGAATCTCCGGACTTGCCTTCGCCGAACTGGTGGGTAAGGCGTGGAATGCAGCGGATGAGGCCGCTATTTCCAAGATCCAGAAAGCCGGCATCGAGATCTACGATGCTCCGGCCCCGCTGCTTGAAACAATCAAGGCCAAGGCCTCGGTTCATGAGCAGGCCTGGTCCGATGCCATCGGTGAGGACGGGTACGACGGTGCAGCCGCACTCAAGGACCTGCGTGCCAAAACCGGCGTGGCGTATTGATCCATGGAGCGCCTGAGACACCGTTTCAGGAGCGCAGGAACGGACAGGGGGCTGGACATCGGCCCCCTGCTCGACAGGACGCTTGGCCTCGCCGCCGGTCTGATCCTCATCTGCCTGATCCTGATTACCTGCGTCGATGTCGTCGGCCGCTATTTCTTCGACCGGCCGCTCTCCGGCGCGTTTGAACTGACCGAACTGCTGCTGGCGGCCCTGGTGTTTCTTGCCTTGCCGCTCACGACCGAACGCAAGGAACATATCGAGGTGGATCTCATCTCTGTTCTGGTTCCTGCCAGGATCAACGCACTCCTGTCCGCCTTTGCCGGCCTCTTCTCCGCAGCGCTTCTGGCGACCCTTGCCTGGCGCCTGGCATCCCATGCCCTCAATGCCGCGGAAGATGGCGCCGTCACCAATGCGCTTGCCATTCCCTATGCACCCTTCGGGTATCTGGCGAGTTTCTCCTGCCTGATAAGCGCGTTCATCGCGTTTTTGCGTGGGATCGTTCCCCCTGCCGTCGCCGGCGCTGCCCAAGACGAGGCATAGATAATGCTGATTTCTCTTGCCGGGTTCGCAGTCCTTCTTGGCCTGCTGCTGTTACGCGTTCCCATTGCCTTTGGCATGGCTGCGGTCGGTGGCATCGGGTTTGCGCTGATGCAGGGCTGGGGCCCTGCCTGGGCCATGACCGGCCAGATCGCCTTCGACAGCGCCCTATCCTATAGTCTGTCGGTCATTCCGCTGTTCATTTTCATGGGCAACGTTCTTGCTTCTTCCGGAATTGCGCATGGTCTCTACGCCGGTGCGGACCGTTTGTTCGGGCGCACCCGGGGCGGGCTGGCGATGGCGTCGGTGTTTTCCTGCGGCGGCTTCTCGGCGGTCTGCGGATCGTCCCTTGCGACCGCGGCCACCATGTCGAAGGTTGCCATGCCGTCAATGCGGAAATTCGGCTACGATGATCGACTGGCAACCGGCTCCATAGCCGCAGGCGGAACCCTGGGTATTCTGATCCCGCCGTCTGTCATTCTGATTATTTACGGACTGCTGACCGAAACGAACATCGCCAAGCTGTTCATTGCTGGCATCATTCCCGGCGTGCTCGGCGTGGTCCTTTATCTGGTCGCGGTCAAGGTTGCGGTCTGGCACAATCCGTCGCTGGCGCCCGAAGTGACTGAAAGTCAGCCGATGTCCCGTCAGGACATCATCGGCGTGTTCTCTGTTCTCGGTCTCTTTGCCTTCATCATGATCGGTATCTATGGCGGGTTTTTCACACCAACCGAAGCTGCGGGCATGGGGGCGGGGGCTTCGGTTCTGATCGCCCTGACGCTTCGTACGATGAGCTTGACGGACTTCCTCTCGGCAACGCTCGATAGCGTGCGGGCTACGGCTATGATCTTCGTCGTCATCATCGGCGCGGAGCTGTTCACCAACTTCATCAACTTCGCCGGTTTGCCCGATGCACTGGCAGGTTTCATCGCTGATTTCGAACTGCCGGTCTGGGCGGTTATGCTTGGCATTGTCGTCATCTATCTGCTGCTTGGCTGCGTGCTGGAAAGCCTGTCGATGATCCTGCTGACGGTGCCGGTGTTTTATCCGTTGATGTACGAGCTGCCCTTCACCAATGAGCTGCTGCTCGATCCTGAAAACGCCTTGATCTGGTTTGCCATTGTCGTGGTGGTGGTCACAGAGATCAGCCTCATCACACCGCCGGTCGGCATGAATGTGTTTGTGCTGAAGGCGGTTCTGCGGGACGTATCGCTCGGAACGATTTTCAAAGGGGTTCTTCCATTCTGGATCGCGGATATCGTGCGTCTGGCGCTCCTGGTTTCGATCCCATGGATATCTCTGTGGCTGGTCAATGCCATGTAGCGGCCGAAACGCAGCTACAGTCCTGCCAGCCGGTCTGTTCAAGTATTGACCAGAGGGAATAACGCGAGCCCAACAAGGCTATTTTGATGGTTCATGCGGGTTTGCCCGCATGTTTACTTTGCGCTTACCTATTTTTCCGAAACAGGTGAAGCCTTGGTGAAAATGGCGATTTATCCGCCAGCGTTAACGGGATTGTGAGGCAAGCTTTCTAGTGTCCCCGAATTACAGAGTTCAAGGTCTTTGGGGATAAAGATGGCACCGCAAGGTTCAATTCGCGAGCAGATTTACGGTATTGGTGGCCTGGTCAAGAAAGCGGGTTTCACCAGTGTTGATGATGCGTCTGCATCCAAAAGTGCGGAGCCCGTCTTCACGTTTGCACAATTGGATAGCGACCTCCTGGAACCGGCTCCCATCCGCCCGGAGTGGGTTCTTGAAGGATCTCCTGAAGCCAAATGCTGTAATCTGTCGGTTTCTACAGGGCGGTTGGCAACCACTGACCACTGGTCCTGCACGAAGGGTAAATTCCGTTGGCACTTCGAATGGGATGAGACAGTCCTGTTTCTGGAAGGCGCCGTTACCATTACAGACGATCGCGGAATTGTTTATCATGGCCGTCCCGGCGTCAGCCTTTTCTTTCCCGCCGGTACATCGGCAATCTGGGAAGTAGACCATTATATTCGAAAACTCGCGTTCAATTCACGTCCCCTGTCCCCGCCTTTAAATTTTTTGAGCAGGGTCGAGCGGAAGCTTCTGAAGATTTTGAAACTGTAAGTCACTCCTTTGGGGACGGTCCCGCAGTGGCCAGTCATGTTCCCGGTGCGGTTTCTTCTTTTGAGGGGGCTTCCGAAATAAACGCATTGTGTGCGTCTTCACTGGACAGTCCGGGCGGCCTTGAATAGGCTTTCGCCATGAGTAAATCGTCAAGAGAGATCGAGCTGAAGCTCGAAGTGCCGCCCGAGGCGCAGGAGCCGTTGAAGAAAGCACCGGCGCCTGCGGGCTTCAAGGCTGGCAGGGCCATGACCAGGACCTTGCATTCGATTTATTTCGATACGCCGGACCAGGCTTTGCGGCGGGCAAAGATCTCGCTCAGGGTCCGCAAGGTCGGTCAGAGCTGGGTTCAAACCGCCAAAATAGGCACTGGTGTCGCCGGTGGCCTGTCTGCGGCCATCGAAGCGGAGCATCCGGTAGGTGGCCGGGCTATTGATCTGGCGGTGATCGAGGATCCGCAGGTCCTGCGGTATCTGGTGGAAACCATCGATGGTCAGGTACTGGACGAAACCTTCGAGACACTCATTCGCCGAACCACCCGGGTGCTGACCGGGGAGGACGGCAGCAGCATTGAAGTTGCGTTCGACGCCGGTGACATCAAGGCTGGTGACAAAGTCCAACCCTTGGCTGAGGTTGAACTGGAGCTGAAAGACGGCGCTGCGGCCAGCCTTTATGCTGCGGCTTCAGGCTTGCTGGGCGGTACTCCCTTCAGGTTTTCTCCCCACAGCAAAGCCGAACGGGGGTTTCGTCTTGCTGGCGATGAAGACGAC
>JBNKOQ010000310.1:0-4557 GCA_050294735.1 Roseibium sp.
CATTGAGCAGCCGTTCGATTTCGAGGACGTCCAATCCTACGTCAAGAGCACCTTTCCAGGGCTCTTAAAACTTGGGAGCTTGGCCGGGAAGTTCCTTGGCGAAAACTACACCAGTACAGGCGTCGCCGTTATGTACATGCTGGTCAGAAACCGCCTTATTTGCATCGACGATTTGGAACGTAAAGGCGAGAACCTGCGAAGCGCCGATGTGCTTGGACTTATCTCCCAACTAAAAGAGGACCGGGATTGCAAGGTGGTTATCTTGCTAAATGATGAGCGTCTAGAAGACAAAGAAGAGTACGATAGGTACCTAGAGAAAGTCGTCGACATCAACCTGTGCTTCAGCCCAACGGCGACAGAAAGTGCGGAAATCGCACTTAAGGCATTACTCGGCACCCCAGAACTCAAGGAGTTGGTGCGGGAACGGACAATCAAGCTCGGGATCGACAACGTCCGAGTCATCCGGAAACTGTACTCTTTCGCGCAACAAATCGAACCGCTCTTGAACCAGTACGAAAGCGCTGTTTTCCAAAGCGTTGCGCACACAATTGTCCTGATGGGATGGTGTCACCTGCAACCAGAATTGGCACCAAGCAAGGACTTTTTAGTTCGTCGGAGGGGGGTCTTTAGAGATTATCAAGCGATCCAGAATGGAGAGTTCACCCCTCAGGAGGAGCAATGGTCAAAGCTACTGGACGATTATGGTTATAGTCACACCGACGAGTTTGACCTCGCATTGTTGAAGGGGATCGAAGATGGTTACTTCACCAAAGATATCATTGAAAAGCATGCGGCCGAGTTAAACCAAAGAGTGGAGACGGATTTCGCCAAAGAACAGCTTCGCGAGACATGGCGATTGTTCACTGATGCCTTTGATGATGATATCGATGAACACCTGAAGCGTTTTGAACAATGTTTTGCTGCGAATGCGAAGTATTATCCCCTTGGTGACGTGATTTCGGTTGTGAATCTGTTTCGCGCTTTGGACAGAAAACACGACGGCGACAAAGTGTTGGACGCATATCTTGAAGCGCGACAGGACGTGGACGACACCTATGACCTCCGTGATATTGAGCTGTTCGGCCCGCCCCTTGAACCTGACATAAAAGAGAAAATACTGGCGTTAGAAGAGAAACAAAAACCCGCACCACCCGTTGAAGAATTGTTCCTGCAGCTCGCTGCAGACGGCCACGATAGAAATATCACAGAGAAATTGGCTGCACTTTCGGTTGATGAGTACGTAAAGGTGCTCAAGCACTACAAAGGGCCCGAATTTAAGACTGTGCGAATTGGGCTCACTCAGTACAACAATCTGGCGAACCCAGATGCCTTTAATATCGAGATAATGCGCAAAGCCAATGACGCGCTACAGCAGATTGCGCAAGAGGGCCCGCTCAATAGGTATAGGGTTAGCCACTGGCGCATTGCTGAACGCCTAGCACAAATCCCACAGGAGCCACCGCAGGCAGCCGCAAACGCCGAAGACCCATAAGAATAAAGCGGCACGATGATACGGACTTTCGACTAAGCGAGCTGACCTATCCCTCCTTTCTCACTCTAGCCTACCAAATAGACAGCCTTGAGAGTTCGGTACGCATAAGCCGCAACCAGGGGGACAACGCCGTTACCGGCTGCGCGGGATCGCTCCACCCGATTGGCCAGCCCATCAGCCAACCGGAAAAGTTCGAGTTGCACTGCCCCTCTCCCACTCGGCCTGCCTCCAACCGTAAATCCCGTCCTGCCAGATGGCCTCCTGGGTCTCAGCGTGCCGCACCCAAAGCCGGGCCTTCAGCTTGCATGGGCGCCCACGAGAGCACACGCCCAAAGGTCCAAATCAGTCCCTTAACCCCAGGTGTCAATTGCGCGATGCCGATGCTGGTGCGCTTTGCCCCAAACGCGGCTCGGCGCCGGACAATAGCCGGCGGATGTTGGCACGGTGGAGCGCAATCACATAAGCTCCGCCCGAGACCGCCAGCAACTGATAGGCCAGCGGCTGCTTGAGGCCGTACATGAGAGCGATCGCGGCCAGCGCCGCAGTCATGGAACTCAAGGACACAATCCGAAAGACAGCCAGCACACCGGCAAACGCCATGGCAACGCCGATCCCGACCGGCCAGGACATAGCAAGCAAGACGCCCAGCCCGGTCGCCGCGGATTTACCGCCTGTGAAATTCAGCCAGACCGACCGGCTGTGCCCGAACAGCACGGCAAGGCCGGCCAGGGAGACGGCCCAGGGGAGCCAGGTCTGAAGATTACCCGCGGCCGGCGGCGTGGCCATCGGTGATGTGAAGAGCCAGGTATAATACCAGCGGGCAAAGACAATCGCGCCGACGCCTTTGAGCACATCGATCACAAGCACCACCAAGGCAGGCCATTTTCCCAGCGTTCGCAACACATTGGTAGCGCCCATCGATCTGGAGCCATGCTCCCGGATATCAATGCCCTTGAGCAGTTTCCCCGCCAGATAGCCTGTCGGGGTTGACCCGAGGAGATATGCAACGAGCAGTCCAATCACACTCGCAAACCAGAAAACCACGGACATTCCCCCTGAAGCTCGACCCCATCCAATGACCACGACGGGTTTACCGCGCAAGCCGCGGCAAGGCAAAACCTCTGTCCGCACAGGCCAGACAAAATTTGGCGGGTCAAAATTTGGCGAGGCGATATCTGGCGAGGCAACACCCGACATCAAACCAGGGCGTTTGGCGACATTTATCGCTCCCGCGCACTGGTTTTGCAGAAACCATGACAAATTATGGCTGGACATCGCGTAGTGTGGAACGACTGGATTCGACGGGGGGATATGTGGTGATGCTCAATTCTGGATGCGGACGGGAGCGCCGCTCAAGACGGATAAAAACCGGATCACTGCTGGCCTGTCTCGGGTTCCTTGCCCTGCTAACGGCTCCGTCCGCCACCAGCGCGCAAAACACGCCCATGCCGCCCTTTTCCAAATCGGACATCCCGCCTGCCCCCGACTATGAAAAAGCCTCCAGCTGGCTCGCCAAACCCGATGACCCGGACCGGTTCGGAGTCGACATCGTCTGGGTCTACCCGACGGTCCTTTACGACGATCCGGCCTGGCTCATGGACATCACCCGGAAGAATCTGGTGGCCGGTGCCGAAGAGTCCGTCGCAACCGAAGCCCGGGTTTTTTCCGGACAGGCCAACCTTTATGCGCCGCTCTACCGGCAGATGAATCTCGCCGGTTTCGATCTTGCGGCTCCTGAACGCGATGCACTCACCAGCTATGGCGAGGACGATGTCCTGCGGGCCTTGCGCTACTACCTCAAGACCCACAACAACGGCCGCCCTTTCATCCTGGCCGCCCATAGTCAGGGGTCGTATGTGCTGACCCAATTGCTTCTCCACCATTGGGGCAAGATTGGTATTGAGGACCAATTGATCGCGGCATATCTCGTGGGATGGTCCATCACCAAGCAGAACCTTCAGCAAAACCCGGCCTTGCATATGTGTGCAGAAGCGCATGAGACGGGCTGTATCATCTCCTACAACTCCGTCGCTCCGGGCGCGCAAAAGTCCGCGCCGATGATCCTGGAGGGCGCCGTGGTCGTCAATCCGTTGACATGGAGCATGGACGATGCCCCTGCCCCGGCCAGCCTGAACGAGGGGTCGACTTTCTTCAACAAGGACGGCACGTCCGAAGTCCACCCGGGCTTTGCATCCGCGCAGATCGCCGATGGCGGACTGGTGGTCATTCCGAAGAACGCAAAACGGCTGGAAACGCCCTTTTTCGCCAAGGGGGTCTACCACGGCTACGACTACCCGCTTTTCTTCCAGAACCTGCAATCCAACGCCGCCCAACGGATTCAAAATTATTTTGGCCGCCCGCCCGGCAAAAACTAGAGACCCGGGAGCCAGGGTTTTCACGCGGCGCGCATCCTGATTGGACCGGGAAACCACGGCCCGTTCTGACGGCAAACTGGTAATTTTGGTAAATTTTGTTAACACTTTCCGGGACAGCAGGGAATCACCGGGGTTTTGGCCATGAGCGGATCAGTAGTGACGATTGCCTCGCTAAAGGGAGGCAGCGGGAAAACCACCCTCGCCTCCTGTCTTGCCGTCCACTGGAACCTCAAGGGATTGAAGCCGCTTCTCGTCGACGCCGATCCCCAGCGGTCGATTATGCGCCTTGCCGAACGGGATCAGGCACTCGGCGGTGTCGAGCTCCTCGAACAGGCGGACAAGACACTCTGGAAAGCCATCAAGGATGTGCAAAGCGGTCACGGCATGACCATCATCGATACGCCCGGGTTCGACAGTGACATCACGGTCGCAGCCCTCGCGGTGGCCGATCTCGTCCTGATCCCCGTAAAAGCATCGCCCCTCGATGTCGACCGGATGATGGACACGGTCAAAACGCTGATGAGCGGTGTAAAAGGCTGGGCACCGACGTTCCGCTGCGTCCTGACGCAAACAGTCAGAGGCAGTGTGATATCGCGCCACATCCGCGCGGAACTGGAAGATGGCGGCTTCCCTCTTTTGGCGAACGACCTGCCGAACCGGGTGGCCTATGCGGAATCGGGGCTTTTCGGG
>JBNKOQ010000311.1:0-4525 GCA_050294735.1 Roseibium sp.
TGCCATGACCTGGATAAGGCCGCGCGGGAAATTGTGACATTGGCAGCCGAGGCGGGCAGTGATGACAATCTGACAATCCAGATCGCGCGGATTGAGCAACTTCCCGAGCTGGAGGCGGTCAGCATATTGGAGGGTGAGGACACACTCCCGCCCGCGCCGGTTCTGCGTGTTCCTTCCAGCTTTGAAGGGTACCGGATTTTGCGCGAGCTGCATGCCAGCAGCCGGAGCCACATCTATCTGGCCCGCGATGAGGAAACCGGCGAGAGCGTCGCGCTGAAGGTGCCGTCAATGGATCTTCGGGGCGACCCGAATTATCTGCGCCGGTTCGCCATGGAAGAATGGGTGGCCCGCAGGTTGAACTCGCCGCATGTGCTCAAGGCCATGCCATCGTCCCGCGAACGCGAAACCCTGTTTGCGGTCACGGAATTTGTCGAAGGCACAACGCTGCGCCAATGGATGACCGACAATCCTCAGCCGGATCTGGAAACGGTGCGGGATATTCTGGAGCAGATTGCCAAGGGGCTGCGGGCGTTTCACCGTCATGGCATGCTGCATCAGGATCTGCGGCCCGAGAACATCATGATCTGCAATGATGGTGTTGTGAAAATCATCGATTTCGGTTCGGTGCTGATCGAGGGCGTGCTGGAGGCTGCGCCCGGTCTCGATGACACTGAAATTCTCGGGACGCACCAGTATGCAGCTCCGGAGTATTTCCTTGGATACCGGGGCACGCAGCGCTCTGACAATTTCTCAATCGGCGTCATCGCCTACGAGATGCTGACCGGCAAACTGCCCTATGGCAGCAAGGTCTCCCGGGCACTCAGCCACAAAGCGCAAGCGGCGCTGACCTACATCTCAGCAGCGTCTCTGACACAGCGTGTTCCCGATTGGGTCGATGGCGCAATCGCCCGCCTCGTGCGTACGGACCCCGGGCAGCGCTACGAGGTGCTGAGCGAATTTCTTGAAGATATCCGCCGTCCCAACAAGGCCCTTCAGTCAGACAGGCCGGTGCCCTTCGTTGAACGGGATCCGGTGCGGTTCTGGCAGCTGGTCAGCCTGGCATTGGCGGGTGCCGTCATTTTCCTTCTCTCCCGGCAGATAACCGGATGAAACCAGTTCAAATTCAAACATGTTGGAGGTACGTAGAATGCTAAGTAAATCTGAAGTCACTGAAATGATTTACGAAAAGAAGAGAGGGACTGGCCTGACCTGGGCGAAGATCGCCGAAGATATCGGCATGAGCGAGGTCTTCGTCACCTCAGCCTGCCTGGGCATGAATTCCCTGCCGAGAGACAAGGCTGACGCATTGGCCAAAAACCTTGGCCTGCCGCAGGAAGCGGCAGTTGTTCTGGCGGAATATCCGGACAAGATTTTTGCCCAGACCATCCCCACCGATCCCTGCATCTACCGCTTCTATGAAATCATGGGCGTCTATGGCCAGACCTTGAAGGAACTGATCCAGGAAAAGGGTGGCGACGGCATCATGAGTGCCATCGATTTCGATCTGGAAGTCGACAAGGTGCCTTACGAAAAGGGCGACCGTATCGAGATCAAAATGAGCGGAAAATTCCTGCCCTATAACGCCTGGTAAGCCCAAAGAGCGTGGCTCCCTTTCCCATCGATAAATGACGCCGAAAAGACGCAAGACAGGACAACCCCATGGAAAATGAGGCAAAAACGACAAGAACCACCTGTCCCTATTGCGGCGTTGGCTGCGGCGTTCTGGCCACAACGCACGAAGACGGAAGCGTTACGGTCAAGGGCGACCCGGACCATCCGGCGAATTTCGGCAGATTATGCTCCAAGGGCTCCGCTCTGGCGGAGACCCTGTCCCTGGACGACCGGCTTCTTTATCCGGAAATTTGCGGCAAACGGGCATCCTGGGATGACGCGCTTGACCTTGTGGCCGGCAAATTCGCGGAGGCGATTGCCGAACATGGTCCGGACAGCGTTGCCTTCTACGTCTCAGGTCAAATCCTGACGGAAGACTATTACGTCGCCAACAAGCTGATGAAGGGCTACATCGGCTCGGCGAACATCGATACGAACTCCCGTCTGTGCATGGCCTCTTCCGTGGCAGGTCACCGGCGGGCCTTCGGCTCGGATACGGTTCCGGGCACTTATGAGGATCTGGAACTGGCGGATCTGGTGATCCTGGTCGGGTCCAATCTGGCCTGGTGTCACCCGGTGATTTTTCAGCGTATCGAGGCGGCGAAGGCGCGAAATCCGGCCATGCGGGTCGTCGTGGTGGACCCGCGCCGCACAGCGACTTGCGAGCTGGCGGATCTGCATCTGGCCTTGCAGCCGGACACGGACGTGGCTCTCTTCAACGGGCTTCTTGGCTATCTGGACGCGGCGGGCTGCCTGGACCAGCCCTATATCGATCAGCACACCAACGGTTTCTCTGAAGCGCTTGAGACGGCTGGAACCCCGGACATCCCGGCGATTGCGGAGCGCACCGGCTTGCCGCCACAGGATATAGCGACCTTCTACGCCATGGTGGCGCGCACCGATAAGACGGTCACGGTCTACAGCCAGGGTGTCAATCAGTCCGTTGTTGGCACCGACAAGGTCAATGCCATCATCAACACCCATCTGGCGACGGGCCGTATCGGCCGTCCGGGGATGGGGCCGTTTTCCATCACAGGTCAGCCGAACGCCATGGGAGGGCGCGAGGTTGGCGGCCTGGCAAACATGCTGGCTTGCCACATGGCGATTGAAAACCCCGATCACCGCCAGCGCGTTCAGGCCTTCTGGCAGAGCCCGGCCATGGCCCGCAAGCAGGGCCGCAAGGCGGTCGACATGTTCAAGGCGGTCCGGGATGGGGAGATCAAGGCCATCTGGATCATGGCAACGAACCCGGTCGACAGTCTGCCGGATGCCGATGAGGTCGCCCTTGCGCTGAAGCATTGCCCCTTTGTGGTGGTCTCCGACGTCTCTACCGCAGTCGATACGCTGCCCTACGCGCATGTCGCTCTGCCCGGGGCTGCCTGGGGCGAGAAGGACGGCACAGTGACCAACTCGGAGCGGCGGATTTCCCGCCAGCGGGGCTTCCTCGGCTTGCCCGGTGATGCCCGGCCTGATTGGTGGGCCTTTTGCGAAGTGGCAAAGCGCATGGGCTTCACGTCGGGCTTCGACTACGCCGGGGCCTCTGAGATTTTTGCCGAATATGCCGCCCTGTCGGCATCCGGGAACGAAGGCGACCGCGACTTCGACATTGGCGGGCTCGCGGATCTGGACAAGCCGGATTATGACGCGCTTGAGCCGCTGCAATGGCCTGCGCGGGCAGGGGAGCCCCTGCGGGACAGCCGGTTTTTCGCTGGCGGCGGATTTTTTACGCCGGATCGCAAGGCGAACTTCATTGCCGTTGAAGCCGTGGCACCGCGTAAACGGGAACGTGCCTATCCCTTCGTGCTCAATACGGGCCGGGTCCGCGATCACTGGCATACGATGACACGGACCGGCAAGACGGCGCGCTTGTCTGCTCACATCGCCGAACCCTATGCCGAGTTGCATCCCGAAGACGCTCTGGCAACCGGCGTGCGCGACGCGGAGCTGGTCGAGGTTAAAAGCCCGCACGGGCGCGTGGTCGTTCGGGCCCTGGTGACCGGCAAGGCCAGGAAAGGATCAGTCTTTGTGCCGATGCACTGGACCGACCAATTTGCCTCCAAGGGCCGTGTGGATGCTGTGGTCGCTCCCGAAACGGACCTTTTCTCCGGTCAGCCTGGATCGAAATTCACACCTGTGGCGGTCACGCCGGTTGCATCCGCCTGGTATGGCTTTGCCGTCTTGCGCGACAAGCCGGATTGCATCCCGTCAGATTATTGGGCTCTGGCTCCGGCCCCCGGCGGCTGGCGGCTTGAATTGGCGGGGCTGGAAGCGGCTGACCTGCCGGCACTCGTTGAGGCGCTGTCCGGCTCGCCCGGATCGGCCTGCGATCTTCTGAGCTATGAAGATGCCGCAGGCGGCAAAAGCCGCTATGCGCTTTGGCAGGGCGGGGATCTGGCCGCAGCCTTCTTCTTCGCTGCCGAACCTGTTGCGGTTTCCCGTCAGTGGGCGGCATCGCTTCTTGAAACAAAAGCCGAAACAGCGGTCGAGCGCTACCGGGTTCTTGCCGGCCGTCCGCCCGCGGATATGCCCGACCCCGGGGCCATTGTCTGTTCCTGTTTCCAGATAGGCATCAACCAGATCGCGGAAGCCGCACGCGCCGGAGCGGCAAGTGTGGACGCGATCGGCAAGGTGCTGAATGCAGGCACGAATTGCGGATCCTGCCGCTCGGAAATCGCCAGTTTTCTCAACACGCTTACCGACAAGGAGACGGCCCATGCCGACATCGCGAAAGCCGTTTGAAGTAAAGGCTGTTCCAAAAGCGCGTAGCCGTCCCGCCCGTATGGGCGCATTGGCCACTCTGCCTGTCTTCTTTTCTCTCGAAGGGCGTAAGGTTTTGCTGGCAGGCGGAACGGACGCCGCTGCCTGGAAGGCGGAGCTTCTGGCCGCAGCGGGCGCAGAGGTGCATATCTATGCC
>JBNKOQ010000312.1:0-4522 GCA_050294735.1 Roseibium sp.
GCCATCTGTGCGCCTCGCACCAGCGCCCCGGTATCCACCTCGAGCCACCGGTTTCACCATCACCAAGCCTCCCTACCGTTGAGCTGCTTCCCCCGCACCACTCTCCTCGTTGCCGTGCTGTCCCTCGTCGATCTGCCCGCGATCAAACGCACTTATGCCTATTCCAAGAGTGATTTCGCGGCCATGGCTGCGACCATCCTGATCACCCTCTTCTTCGGGGTCGAGCGCGGTGTTGTCAGCGGCGTCGTGCTCTCGATTGCCCTTTATCTATTCCGGTCGAGCCGGCCCCACATGGCGATCGTCGGCATTGTGCCCGGCACGGAGCATTTCCGGAATATCGCCCGCCACAAGGTCGCAACAGGGACACGTGTCCTGACCTTGCGGGTGGACGAGAATCTGTTCTTCGCGAACAGCCGCTTTCTCGAGGACAAGATCTATGCGCTGGTCGCAGAACGGTCTGACATCGAGCACGTCGTTCTGATGTGCCCGGCGGTCAATGCCATTGATGCCAGTGCTCTGGAGAGCCTGGAGGAAATCAACCACCGCCTGTCAGACAGCGGCGTTTCTTTCCATCTCTCTGAGGTGAAGGGACCGGTCATGGACCGCCTGCATCGAACAGACTTCCTCAAGCATCTGACAGGAAAAGTCTTTCTCAGCCAATACGAAGCCCTATGTGAGCTCGATCCGCTCACTGCCCACATCTCGGAGGCCCGCACACCAAAGAAAAACGCCCAATCCGGCATATGGACCGGACCGGAAATCTGAGGAACAGCACATCTTGCCTTGCGGAGCGCGTTGGCGCCCGGCACTCTCCGCCAATGCCAACCGACCTATCCAGCCCGACCCGTCTTGCCCATAGCCTGCGACATGGCTCCAGCGGCTTGCTCGTTGTTGTCTTTTCGCAGGTGCGCGTTCCGGTGGGCAAGTTCGGGCTGGAACGCCTCTTTGCCAAAACCCGCCATAACTGTCTGTTTTTGAATGATACCCAAAACGGCTGGTATCTGGGGTTAGATCAGGAAATCGACTTGCGGGTCTCGCAAGCCATCTCGGACATGCGGCCTGAGAGAATACTCTATTATGGCTCGTCCATGGGCGGGTACGGTGCCCTTGCGACCGGTCTGCGGCGGCAGGACGGCGACATTCATGCCTTCGGCCCTGAACTGCGGCCGGGCCGTCCCGGATATCAAAGCACCGCTTATGGCATCTCCGCAGGCGATAGCCGGTTGTGCTCTTTCGACGAAAAGTCCCAGCCACACAATATCGATATTCAGCTGTATTTCGGCGGTTTCGATCCGGTGGATGCGGCCAATGCGGCCTTTGCGCGGGACTGCTGGCCCAAGGCGAATCTGCACCTGTTGAAATCATCGCACAGCAATCACGACCACCTCTATTCGCAAAATATCATCCGGCGGATTATCCGTACGTTCGAGCGTGACCCGGCCCAAGAACTGGCATCGAAGCAGCTGTTACTTCCAGAGAGTGAGCTGGTGTCGCTCAGCCGGTTCGGAGCTCTTGCGGAGGCCTTCGCCGCCGGCCGGGATCCGGCACCAGAGGATATCGCATCCCTGCCCGGATACGGCAGCAATCCCGGAATGCTCCACCTTTGCGCGGAAATTCATGCGGCACGGGGAAATCTGAGCGAAGCTCTGATCCAAATGAAGACCGCGGAAGACCTCATTGAAGAGAACCCCGTTCTCTCAAGCCTCCCAAAGCGCTGGCGCAAGGAACTGCCTCTGCAGAGGGTCAAATGGCTCATTCAGGGAGGGCAAACCAACGAGGCCAGAGACCTCATGCTCTCGATCTGCCGCACGTTTCCGGTCGATACCGCAATGAAACATCTCTGTGAGTCACTCGCTATTGAAGCTGCTATTTGAGCTTGGGGCGATGTTTCCAAGCATGCTCAAATTTGCGATTTCACAAGCGCCGACAGCCAATAAGACCTGCAAAAAGGGCCCGTAAATCCTGATCGTGGAACATCGATCTGTTCTCGTCTCCTCACCCAACGCTTCCGCCGAGGGCGATGGTCAGCGAATTGTTGATGTGCCGCCGGAGGGCCTGTTCTGTGCCCGCCAGATCCCGGGCCCTCACTGCCTCCAGAATATCATTGTGCTCCTTGAGGATCCTTTGGGCATTGTTGCTCGTAACCCGAAGGCGGGATTGCACAACCATCCTGATCTTGATCGCGGTGACGCGGTAGATGTTGTCCACCAGGGTGTTGTCCATGGTGCGCACAAAAGCGGCATGCATGTCCCAGTCTTCCCGCTGAATCCGGTTCAGAAGTTCCGGCGCGGCATTGCCGCCCTGCGCCTCCAGCTCTCTCGCCAGAGTATCCTGAACGCCGATCAGCTCCTGCAGCGCCTTGTCGCTCATCCGCTCGATCATAAAAGGGACAGCGGCGCATTCGATCATCTGACGCACCTGATAGGCGTCACGCACAAAGGCAACATCGAGGCTCGGAACCATCAGTCCCTTTTTCGGAACGGTCACCAGCAGCCCCTCGGCTTCAAACCGGGGCACGGCTTCGCGGATGGAACCAAGCGTGGCGCCGGTTCGCTGTACCAATTCGCGCTGCGAAAAAAGCTGGCCGGGTTTGAGCTGGCCGGTATTCAGAAGCTCCTCGATCTGCTCATAGGCATATTTCCGCAAACTCCCCCCCTCTGCGGCAGAAGGGTCTTTACGCCGTGTTTCAGAGTGGGGAAGGTTGAGAGAGGGCATGAAAGATATCGCTCCGGTCAACATATCGTTGCTGACATTACACTAACATGTTAGTAACATGCACGGAAGGGGTCATGCTGACGGCTCGTCGGTAGAACCTTGAAAAAACGACTTTGGGAGGAGATAGAAAATGAAATTGTCACGCCGTATGTTCACGGTGAGCGCGATTGCGCTTGCCAGCATGGCCTCATTTGCACCTGCAAGCACACAGGCCAGCGAAAACATCACGTTGCGGATGTCCACGCCGGCCTCCGAGACCGACCAGAGATCCATCGCATTGGCGGAGACATTCGGCCCCGCTGTTGCCGAGTTCGCGACCTACGAGCCGCATTACAACGCTTCGCTGATCGCCCAAGGTTCCGAATTGGAGGCAATCGCAACCGGCGATCTGGAAATGTCGATCACCTCGGCGCAGGAACTGGCGACATTTTTCCCCGAATTCTCGATCTTTACCGCAGGTTACGTGCATCAGAGCGCAGCCCATCAGGTTGCCGTATTCAACGATGCGGTGATGGACCCCTTCAAGAAAAAGGTAGAGGACGAGCTGGGCGTAAAGCTTCTGGCCGTCATGTACCTCGGCAAGCGCCATGTGAACCTTCGCTTCCCGCGCTCGGAACGTGATGTTCAAACTCCGGCCGATCTGGCGGGCGTGAACCTGCGCATGCCCGGCTCCGACGCCTGGCAGTTCCTCGGCCGCGCACTTGGCGCCAACCCGACGCCAATGTCCTTTACCGAAGTCTATACCGCACTTCAGACCGGTTCCGTCGACGGTCAGGACAACCCTTTGCCGACCGTCGTGGATGCAAAATTTTATGAGGTCACGAAGCAGATCGCACTGACCCAGCATCTTGTAGACCTGAACTACGTCGCTTTCTCGAAAGCTGTCTGGGACAAATTGAGCGCCGACCAGCAGACTGCCGTTTCGAACGCAGCCGTGGCTGCAGCCGAGGCAGGCCGTCAGGCCCAGCTGAAGAAGGAAGAGGACCTGGTCTCCTTCCTCAAGGAACAGGGGCTTGACCTCTACGAGCCTGACCTCAAGGCGTTCCGTGAACACGTCCAAGCGGCGTATCTCGCTTCTGACCTCGCTGCCGCGTGGCCCGAAGGCGTACTTGACCGCATCAACGAGCTCGGCCAGTAAACCGCCGCTGTACATCATCCGGAGAGGCTCGAAAGAGCCTCTCCGGTCGCAACGGCGCTATCCGGATGTCATGATATGACCCCACTCATTCGCACGCTGCGCCGCTTCAGCGAAGCGGTGGCTGCCTTGTTTATGCTGCTGATCTTCGCGACCTTCATCCTGCAGGTTGCCGTGCGCTACAGTGCGCGCCTCACACAACTGGCGGAATCGTATCCATTACTGGACCCAGGACGCTATGGCTGGACATTGGAATTTTGTCTCGCGCTTTGGGTGTGGCTGATCTTCTGGGGCAATGCCTTCATCGTCCGGCAACAGGATCATGTGTCATTCGACATTCTCTACCATGTTGTCCCCAGGCGGGTCCGCCTTGGCTTTATTGTCATCACGGGACTGGCAATCGGGGTTGGTTTCCTCGCCTCCATCGAACCGACCCTCGCCAAATTCTCGATCCTCCGCCTGAAGCAGACGGCGACGCTCAGGGATGTTTTCGGGGACTGGATCCGGATGCGGGACATCTATTCGATCTACATCCTGTTCCTCGCTGTGGTCGGCCTGAGGGCCTTGTGGTCAGTCGTGCAGGCCCTGAGAGGCCGCGATCCGGAAACAGGCGTCCCCGCTGAAAGCCGTGACAAGACATGACATTCGAATTTTTCCTCTGCATCAGTACAC
>JBNKOQ010000313.1:0-4514 GCA_050294735.1 Roseibium sp.
GCTGCGGCATCGTCGAGCCGGACGCGCAAAGCGCCAGGGCGTTCCTCGTTCCTGTTGATGAAGACCAGGCGCATTCCGTTGCGAAGGCAGATCTCCGCCAGCGACGTATCAGGCATACCCGATAGGACGATAGCCGCCTCCGTCCGGTAAGAGATAGCCTGCCGTAGTGCCTGTGCGACGCTCTCGTCAGATCGGTCCGTATTGATAAGCAAGCCGACTTTGCCTGCCGCCTGCAGCTGGTTTGACAACGCGGCCAGCAGAGACGAGCGATGAGGTGTTTGGATCTCCGCTACAATCAGAGCCACAAGACCTGTTCTTGAGGTCAGCAATCCGCGTGCAAGATTGTTGACCTGATAGCCAAGTTTCTCGGCTGCCGCATAGACTTTCGCCCTCGTCTCCGCGGAAACGGAAGCGCCCGGAGTGAACGCCCGTGACACCGCGGTGCGCGATACGCCAGCCAGTTCAGCGACATCCTTTGCGCTCACTTGATGCCTGATCATTTCAATGCCCTGCAAACCTGTGCACATGTCATACCGCGAAAAAATACGCCATAAACATAACAGTTTCTTGACAGCAGACAGAATGAATTTCAATCTAATGCACAGGTGTGCAATTCACCTATCCCTGATATTCGGGGAAATTGGGAGGAAATCATGAATCTTTTGAAATGCGCCCTATTGGGCAGTCTTGTCGTCTTGCCCGGAACAGCATTCGCTGACGAACTCAACCTGATCTGCTCGGCGGACGTCGTGATCTGTGAAAAGCTGGTCAGTGAATTTGAAGCCGGTCATTCCGACATTGACGTCAATATGGTTCGGCTGTCGTCGGGTGAAGCTTACGCCAAGATACGCGCGGAAGCCCGCAACCCACAGACCGATCTTTGGTGGGGCGGCACGGGTGATCCGCATCTTCAGGCCGGTCAGGACGGGCTGAGCGCGGAGTACAAGTCGCCAATGCTCGGCGAGCTGCAGGACTGGGCACAGGGCCAAGCCAAGGTCTCAAACTACCACACTGTCGGTGTTTATTCCGGAGCGCTCGGCTGGGGCTACAACACCGAAATCTTCAAGAAAAAAGGCATCGCCGAGCCGAAATGCTGGGCGGATCTGCTCGATCCGGCACTGAAGGGCGAAATCCAGATTGCCGATCCCAACTCGTCCGGAACCGCTTACACCACCCTGGCGACGCTGGTTCAGCTGATGGGGGAAGATGAAGCTTTCGACTTCCTCAAGAAGATGCACGCGAATGTGTCGCAATACACCAAGTCCGGCAGCGCACCGGTTAAGGCAGCAGCCCGGGGAGAGACCGGACTGGGCATTGTCTTCCAGCACGACGCTGTGGCACAGGCCGTGGCCGGCTTCCCGATCGGCGTCGTCGCGCCTTGCGAGGGAACGGGCTACGAGATTGGATCCATGTCCATGATAGAGGGCGCACAGAATCCGGAGGCAGCCAAGACTTTTTACGACTGGGTGCTGAAGCCAGAAGTGCAAAACATGATGCCGGATGCAGGCTCATTCCAGATCCCGTCCAATGCCAAGGCGACACCACCCAAGGAAGCACCGGATTTGGCCACGATCAAATTGATCGACTACGACTTTGCCGAATACGGCAGCGCAGACCGGCGCAAAGCACTCCTTGCGCGTTGGGATGAGGAAATCGGCTCTCTGCCGCTCCAGTAAAGCTGTTTCCGGTGGATGGCCCCCGGGCCATCCGCTTGCCTCTTTTCCCATCGGACAGACACATGACTTCAAGAGACAACCGCAGGCTCGATCTGATTCTGGCGGCCAGTATCGCCGCGTTGATCGCGCTGCCCTGGTATCGTATCCGATCAGGTTTCTTTAGCCTCAACTGGCTGACAGACTTCATTTCGTCCGAAAAACTCTGGCCGGGCGTTGTTCAGGCTTTAAACGGGAAATGGCAACTCTGGCCACTGCTGGCATTGATCGCGCTGGCAATGTTCTTGCGTCTCACGCGCCCGCCAGGCGACCGCGGCAAGTTGCTGATCGGCGTTGGTGTTGCAGGTCTGGTCTGGATGGTCAGCGAAGGGCTGGCGATCGGATTGCGAGGTTGGAACTGGGGACTGCTCGAGGCAACATTCGGGGATGTCGCCGGCCAGCCTGCTCTTGGGGCTGGCGCAATGGTGCTCGGCACTGCTTTTGCCCTTTTGATCGCCTTTGGCGCCGCCGAGCGCGGGGCACTGAAAGGCGACGCCTTTGTTCTGGGAGCCATCACACTTCTTGTCCTTCTGGTCTCCGTTTTTGTATTTTATCCGCTCATTTCCATGTTCACGGGCGCGTTCCAGAAGTTCGACGGCTCCTTCACGACCGAAGGAGTACGCCACAACATTATCGATCCCAAAATCTGGTCGCTGGCCTGTTTCACAGGTGGAAACTGCGGCGTTGCGTGGCGCACATTTTTCCTTGCGGTCTGCACGGCAACCGGGTCGACCGTGCTCGGGCTTGTATTCGCGCTGGTGGCAACCCGCACAAACTTCCGCTTCAAGAAATCCCTCCGCCTTCTGACCATTTTGCCAATCATCACCCCGCCCTTTGTGGTTGGTTTGGCGCTTACAATGCTGCTGGGACGCTCGGGGACGCTGACCAATGTGATTGAAGGGGCCACGGGCTGGGAACTCGGGCGCTGGCTCTATGGCCTCACAGGGATCTGGATCGCCCAGATGCTGAGCTTTACTCCAATCTCCTTCCTGATCCTCATTGGAGTGGTCGAGGGGATCAGCCCGTCCATGGAAGAGGCCAGCCAGACATTGCGCTCGGACCGCTGGCGCACGTTTCGGAAGATTTCCTTGCCGCTGATGGCTCCGGGTCTTGCGAATGCGTTTCTGATCGGTTTCATCGAGTCGATGGCCGATTTTGGCAACCCGCTTGTTCTTGGCGGTTCTGGCGGCGTCCTGTCGACAGAGATTTTTTTCGCCGTGGTCGGTGCTCAGAATGACCCGGCACGCGCGGCTGTTTTGGCCGCGGTCCTGCTGATCTTCACCC
Organism: Roseibium sp.; assembly: GCA_050294735.1. GTDB lineage: Bacteria > Pseudomonadota > Alphaproteobacteria > Rhizobiales > Stappiaceae > Roseibium. The sequence continues at coordinate 2,997 of JBNKOQ010000313.1, forward strand.
TCTCGGCGTTTCTGGCGCAGCGGCTTTGGCTGACGGGCCGTAACTTCGCGACAGTGACCGGAAAAGGAGACGGAGGCCGGCATATCAGCCTGCCACGCCGGGTTGCCTTGCCGGTCACGACGGTTGCCGTTGCCTGGGCCGTTTTCACCATCACCGTCTATGCAATGATCCTGTTCGGAGGGTTCGTGAAGGTCTGGGGGCTTGATCACTCGCTGACGCTCGAGCACTACATACGCGCTTTCGGCATCGGCTGGGAAGATGGCATCCGCTGGACCGGAGTTGCCTGGGACAGTTTCTGGACGACGATGGAAATCGCCTTGATCGCAGCGCCGTTGACAGCCGCTGTGGGATTGCTGACCGCCTGGCTGATCGTGCGTCAAAACTTTCCGGGACGCTCGGCCTTCGAGTTCGCCCTGATGATGAGTTTTGCCATTCCCGGCACGGTCATCGGCATCAGCTACATCATGGCCTTCAATCTGCCTCCACTGCAGATGACGGGCACGGCCGCCATCCTGATTGCCTGCTTCGTCTTCCGCAACATGCCCGTTGGGGTTCGCGGCGGTGTGGCGGCGATGAGCCAGCTCGATGGATCACTGGACGAGGCGTCTTTGACACTCGGCGCCGGGTCTGGCCGAACCATGCGGAAGGTGATCCTGCCACTCATGCGTCCGGCCATCCTCGCGGCACTGGTCTACAGCTTTGTGCGGGCCATTACCTCGATCTCGGCGGTCATCTTTCTGGTTAGCGCAAAATACAACATGGCAACGGCCTATATCGTCGGACTGGTCGAGAACGGTGAATACGGTATCGCCATCGCCTACTCCTCGATCCTCATTCTCGTGATGATCACGATTATCGGCGGCTTCCAGCTGCTTGTTGGCGAGCGCCGCATCCGCCGCAGGGAAGACAAGCCATCCGCCCCCATTCAAAAGGAAGCACACGCATGACGCAGACAAGAGGTGCCGTGGCGTTCCGCAGCGTGCAGAAACGCTTCGGCGATTTCACCGCCATTCCGGATTTGACGCTCGATATCGCACCAGGCGAACTGGTCACCCTGCTCGGCCCTTCGGGATGTGGCAAGACCACGACTTTGCGCATGCTGGCCGGTCTTGAAAGCCCGACCGGGGGGCAGCTCCTCATCGGCGGCGAAGATGTGACACGGCTTCCCGCCGACCGCCGTGACGTATCCATGGTTTTTCAGAGCTACGCCCTCTTTCCGCACATGCATGTGGGACAGAATGTGGCTTACGGGCTGGAGGCGGGCGGGATGCGCCCGGCCGAAGCGCGCAAGCGCGCGGAAGACGCTCTGGAGCTGGTGGGCCTGTCAGGGCTCGGCGAAAGGCTTCCGGCGGAGCTTTCCGGCGGGCAGCAGCAGCGCGTTGCCGTTGCGCGCGCACTTGTGCTTGAGCCGCAGGTGCTCCTGCTGGATGAGCCGCTGTCAAATCTCGACGCCCGCCTCCGGCGCAAGGTCCGCACCGACATTCGCGAGTTGCAGCAAAGACTGGGATTCACGGCAGT
>JBNKOQ010000314.1:0-4478 GCA_050294735.1 Roseibium sp.
CGGCCATCTGCCAGCAGGGTAGGCCGAAACGCTCCTGCAGAAGTTCGCCCACCCGGTCGGCGTCGGCTGAAGGCAGCATATATGTGAGCCCGCGGCTTTCCTGCCGACGCATCGCTTGCATGACCGGCACCGGTGCATGGCCGAACATGGCGCCCGTGTCACCGAGGCAGAAGTCGACAATGTCGTTGCCGTCGATGTCACGCAGCCGGTTGCCCTGCGCAGTGTCGATGACCATAGGGAAAGGCTGCGGCCAGTCGCGCATCCAATGCATTGGCACGCCACCGGCAAACCCGCCCTTGGAGTTGCGTGAGGCGCGTTCCGCTGACAACGGGCGATGGTCACTGTAGCGCGCATTTTCGGTCGCCAGAAGTGTTTCGAGTGCAGGCTGCACAATCCGGTTGCCGGAAGCCGAGCCAGCTGAAGCCGAGGATGCCATGTCTGTTCTCCCTTGGAATGGATCAGGATTGTCCTGACCGGGCGTGTGTTGATCAGGTTTGGCCGCCGGACTTGCGTCCTGACCGGCTCATTGGATGCGTGGTGTCGGTTGTCTGCGTGAAAATGGATTTCCCGAGCAAATCCATGCCGTCAAGAATATCGGCCTCAATCGCCAGCTTGAGCCGGGTGACATCACGCCGTTCGATGGCGCTTATCGCAATCTCGTGTTTGTCGGTCAGGGGCGTCGTCCCTGCCATGCCGTAGACCTTGCGCATGAAGGGGCCGAATTGCATCCAGACGCTTTCCAGCAGATGCGTGAGCACCTCCGACCGGCCCGCACGATAGATCTCGAAATGGAAGGCATAGTTGGCTGCCATGTAGAGCTCGGCGTCACCCGTCCGGTAGCTGGCGTTTATCTGCTCGTCATGGGCGCGAATGCGGTCAAGGATGGCTTCGTCGATTTCGTTGAGCGCGCGGATTGCGCACATAGGTTCCAGCAGCAGGCGCGCCTGCATGAGTTGATCGAAACGCTCCGTGGTCATTTCCGGAATCGACACCCGCCGCGTGTTGTGAACAGCAAGCGCGTTTTCGGCAGAAAGGCGGGCTATGGCAGCCCGCATGGGCATGACGCCGACGTCCAGATTTTCAGCCATTGCCCGAAGGCTGACAACTTTGCCGGGGGGTAGTTTGCCAACGATCAATGCGTGACGAAGGGCCTGATAGGCGCGATCCTGAATTGTCTGCTCGGCAGACGCGGGATGCTCGCCAGGGCCGCCGCTCCCGGTGAGTGCGGCGCTCTTTTTACTCTGAATGGAGTGTTTCTCATTCTCGGTGCTCATGCAGTCAGTCGTCCGTGAAACCCAACGCCATATTTGTGATCACAATTATGGTAGATTCTCGGAAACTGCAAGAGAGAGTATAAGCGCGCTGGCGGGTCATTTTCGTCATTTGGGGCTAAAACCTGTATTTTTACTACGAAACCTCGAGGAAACGGGCTTCGGATGAGGCGCGTGCCAATCTAAAATGCAAGAAATTGTGATCACGAAAACTGGTTGGGCAATCCTGCCCAGGCAAGATTGGCAGGGATGGTGCCGGCGCGTTTCGCCCGGCCATCAAGGGGGGAGGTGACCGAGCCTGAATATCACTTTCAAATCGGCAGAGATTTGTTCGACGGTGAAACTTGTGACGAGCCCCCTTGGCGCACCCGATATTAGTCATGGCAATGACGCTCACAAAAGAAACGCGATTGGTCAGCGCCCATCGCGGCTTCTAGCCTTCCCCAAAATAGCCCTTGGCATATCGAGCCGGAGGCAGGATTTCGCATGTTTCGGCAGTTGGCCGGGGCATGTACGGATCTTATTCAGCGGGAGGAATTTTATGCGTATCATTCAGAAGGCTTTGACCAGCGTCGCGGCGGTGGCGATCTGTGTTGCCGCGTCGGACGTGGCTCAGGCCGAGCCAACGGAAGTCATTCACTGGTGGACATCGAAGGCTGAGTCTGCCGGCATCAAGGTCGTTGCCGATGCTTTCAACCAGAGTGGTGGCGAGTGGAAGGACGAGGCCGTTGCCGGGAGCAGTGCGGCCAAGACGGCGGCGATCAACCGGATCATCGGCGGTAACGCGCCGGATGCTGCGCAATTCAGCATGGGCGCAGATATCGACAATCTGGTCGACAGCGGGCTGCTTGCCAATCTCGATGCGGTTGCCGAAGCCGGAAACTGGTCGAAGGTTGTGCCTCCGTCCGTCATGAGCGCCATCAGCCGCGACGGCCATGTCTACGCGGTTCCGGTCCAGCTCCAGGCGACAAACTTCCTCTTCGCTTCCAAGGTGGCGCTCGACAAGGTCGGCGCGACCATGCCGGAGACCTGGGATGAATTCTTTGCGACCGGCGACAAGCTGCGTGCGGCCGGTATAGTGCCTTTTGCGCAGGCCGGCGACCGCGATGTCTGGTTCATGAATACGTTTGCAGCCGTGCTTGCCTCGGTTGGCGGCACGGAAGGTTGGCAACAGTTCACCGGACCGACGGGGGCGGACTATGTCCGTTCCGATGCCTTCAAGCCGGTGGCACAGGTCCTCGCTAAACTGCCGAAATATGCCGATAGCGGTGTGTCGGGCCGTCAGTGGAATGTCACGAACCAGATGATCCTCAAGGGCGAAGCTGGCTTCTTCATCATGGGCGGATGGGCGATCGGTGAAATCGTCGCTGCCGGCAAGATGCCGGGCGAGGATGTGCTCTGCGCCATCGGCCCGAACAATGCCCCGGCCGTCGTCAATGGCGATGTCTGGGCCATGCCTGTCAAGGGCAGTGGCCTCACAGAGGCACAGCAGAAGATTGCCGAACTGACAACCTCGGTCGAGGTGCAGACGAAGTTCACAACCGCCATGGGCTCGCTGCCGATCCGCAGCGGCGTCGATGCATCCGACTACAATGCCTGTGCTGCCGCTGGCGCCAGCGCCATAGAGGAGGGCAATTCCGTCTCGGCACTGATGATCCCGTTCACGCCGGAAAAGGTCGGAGCGCTCGGTGCGGAGCTCAAGGTGCTCTGGGCCAATCCCGATGCCACGCCTGAAGATTACGTAGAGGCTGTCGCAGGGGTCCTCGAAAATTACTGACCAGCTCCACTCCTGCCGATCGGCAACGCCGGTCGGCATCTGTTCTTGTCAGCATCATCGAGGTTGAAACTATGCATAGGCTTTGGCGCGGAAGGTTGCAGGTCGCTCTGGCCATGCTTCCGGCGTGGATCATTGTCATCGGCGTCTTCATTGGCGCGATGATCTGGACCTTCGTTATCTCGTTGACGAATTCCAGGTTGATCCCGATCTACAGATTCAATTTCTTCGACCAGTATGTGCGGTTGATGAACCAAAACGCCTGGCTGGTCTCGGCTGGAAACCTCGTCGTTTTCGGCGTGCTTTTCATCTTGGTCTGCCTCGTTCTCGGCTTCCTCATGGCTGTGATGATGGATCAGAAGATCCGCGGCGAGAGCTTGTTCCGCACCATCTTCCTTTATCCCTATGCCATGTCCTTCGTCGTCACCGGTCTTGTCTGGCAGTGGGTGCTCAACCCCACATTCGGTATCCAGGCGGCGGTGCGCGGCTGGGGTTTCGACACCTTTGTCTTCGACTGGATCGTCCGGCCAGACCGTGCCATCTACGTGCTGGTTCTGGCCGCCGTCTGGCAGGGCAGCGGGCTTGTCATGGCGATCCTGCTTGCGGGGTTGCGTGGTGTGGACGAAGACCTCTGGAAGGCCACGAAAGTCGATGGCATCTCCAAATGGCGGGTTTACACCTCGATTGTCCTCCCGATCATCGCACCTATGGCGGCGACTGCGACGGTTCTGCTCTCCGTTGCCGTTGTGAAGGCCTATGACCTCGTCGTCGCGCTGACGGGCGGCGGTCCTGGCAATGCGACGGAAGTGCCGGCCAAGTTCGTCATGGAAAACCTGTTTGAACGTCAGAACGTGGCGCTGGCCAATGCGGGGGCGATCATGATGCTCGCCGCCGTCATCGTCGTCGCCACACCCATTTACTATGCGCGCCGCTACATGGCGCAGAAAGCTGCAGGTTGAGCCATGGCGCAACGTGCCGAAAAAAACATCGCCCGCTTCGGCGTCTACGCCTTCCTGATCATCATGGCGGCTTTCTTCCTGATGCCGCTCTACGTCATGGTGGCGACCTCGCTCAAAACCATGGACGAAGTGCGCGGAACGTCGATCTTCGCCTTTACGCTGAGCCCGACGCTGGAGGCGTGGAAGACAGCGTGGAGTGCGGCCTGCACGGGTCTCACCTGTTCCGGCGTCTCTGTCGGCTTCCTTAATTCGCTGAAGATCATGATCCCCTCGACCTTTCTGTCGATTCTGCTGGGGGCCGTGACTGGCTATGCGCTCTCCTTCTGGAGGCCGAGGGGGGCGGGTACCATCTTCGCCGTGCTCGTCGTCGCGGCCTTCATCCCCTATCAGGTCTTCATCTATCCGCTGGTGCGCGTCCTTTCGCAGGTCGGACTCTACAACAGCCTGGTTGGCATCATCTTGGTGCATGTCATC
>JBNKOQ010000315.1:0-4468 GCA_050294735.1 Roseibium sp.
TTGTTGGGCAGACCAGTCAAGCTGGCAGAGGCGATCGTTACGCCGTGATAGCCACGCACGCGGGAGATAATCTTTTTCTTCTCAGGCTTGCCGAGGGCATTGGACCGATACCAAATCAGCTTGATTGCGGTGTCATTGGCTTCAGACCCGGAGTTGGTGAAATAAGCCTTCGACATAGGAACTGGTGCCATGGAGACCAGCTTCTCGGCAAGCTCAACCGACGGGCCATGCGTCTTATATGTAAAGGTATGATAATATGGCAGCTTTTCCATCTGGCGAGTTGCAGCTTCCACCAAGCGCTTTTCGCCGAAGCCGAGAGCAACGCTCCACAGGCCAGCCATCCCCTCAATGTAGCGCTTACCATTGTTGTCCTCAACGTAGATGCCGTCACCTTTTTCAATGACGACCGGTCCCGTTTCCTCATGCTTGCGCGCATCTGTGTAAGAGTGCAGCTGAAACGCGACATCCCGTGCTTCAATGGAGTTAGGCAACTGGTTCATGAATGGACCTCAGAGATAGACAATTCCCGGCAGGGTGCCGGGCGAAGGAAACTTCCAATGCAAATGACCTATCTACGACAATGGAGACAGATGCCCTATCTGTTGGAAGTGGCAAATCAGATCGAGAGCCTACGCTTCCTTTTTTGACTTTTCACGCCGAAAAAAGATTTTTTTGATCAAACCTCGAAACTCCGCCCTTTGCCGCCCGGCTTCTGACCTAGACCCTGGGGATGAAGTGCTCGCTGTTTTTCAGAACATAGTCCTGAAAAATCTCCGTCGCCTTGTTGGGTGGATGGTCCGAGCGGCGGATCAGAAACCATTGACGCACCAGCGGCAGCCTGGAGAACTGGAGCACGGCCAGTTTGCCTTCTGTTAATTCCGAATAGCAAGTATGGGCCGAGATGATCGCCAGACCGAGACCCGCCATAACAGCCTGCTTGAGGGTTTCATTGGTTCCCATCTCAACCACCTCGAAATTACGGCCATGGCTGATTCTGTCCAGAAAGCGCTCCATCAACAGCCGTGTTCCGGAGCCCGGCTCGCGGGCTAGAAACCGCTCTTTCAAAAGATCTTCCACCAGAATGTCCGGGTCACCGGCCAGCCGATGATCGGGTGGCGCTATCAAAACATGAGGGTGATCCCCCAAAATGGCTCGTTCCACTGATACACTTGCCGGCGGCCTTCCCATGATCGCCAGGTCGAATTCATCGCGTTCCAAAGCTGCAATTACAGCTTCGCGGTTTCCAATGGAGAGCTTCACCCGGATATCCGGAAAAGCCTTTTGAAACCCAGCGACGATGAAGGGCGCGAAATATTTCCCGGTACTGACAACGCCTACGACAACCGTTCCGGTCGCGCCGGCAACAAGTGCATCAACCCGCTCCTGCGCCAGAAGCAATCGCTTTTCAATCATCTCTGCAGCGGCCAGAATTTCCCTTCCGACCTCCGTCGGAATGAAACCATCGGCGCTTCTGTCAAAGATCGGCGCTCCTGCATTTTTCTCTAATATTTTCAATTGAGTAGTAACCGCAGGCGGGGTCAAGTGCAGGGCTTTTGCGGCCGCAGTCACCGTGCCTTGCTCGACGGTCGCCGTCAGGGCACGCAGCTGCTTCAGAGTAAGGCTTCGAAAATCGACCATTAAATTATTCTACATGCTTATTCGATTTTTTTAAATTTTCTTTTGCCTCCGCATCCGACATCCTCAAGACACAACGCGGCTCCGGCCGCTGGGAGGAACTTCAAATGTTGGACAACACACCACGGTCCGTCTCATCGGGCCGAACGCTGGAGGCTTGCCTGGAGCCCGTAATTTCAGCCGGCGGCATCAAGGCATCCGTGGCCCACGCCGTCATTGCCCTGGCCGAAGGGGCTGTTGTCATTTCAGACCTGATCGCTCGTGGGCCGCTGGCCGGAAGCCTGGGGGCCATCACCGGCGAGGCAAACGCCGACGGCGATGATCAAAAGGAACTGGACGTCCAGGCGAATGAAGCCATTCTGTCCGGCTTGAACGGCACCTCCACTGCCTATTATGCCTCGGAAGAAGAAGATGTGATCCTGACGCTCGATCCGGATGGGGATCTTGCAATTGCCGTGGACCCTCTGGACGGCTCTTCCAATATCGATGCCAACGTCTCAATCGGCACAATCTTCTCGGTGCTCCCAGCCTCCGTGGAAGGAGCCAGTGCTTCATTCTTCCGTCCGGGCAGAGAACAACTCGCAGCGGGCTATGTCATCTACGGCCCGCATACAGCCCTTTTGCTGACACTCGGCGATGGCGTCGATCTCTTCGTTCTGGATCCCGCGAGCCGTCAATTCATCCGGGCTCGTACCCAGCTCACAATCTCGCCGACCACCCGGGAATACGCAATCAACGCCTCGAACTACCGTCACTGGACGGCTCCGGTCCGATTGTTCGTCGACGACTGTATTGCCGGATCGGAAGGCCCCCGGGAGTGCGATTTCAACATGCGCTGGGTCGCCTCCCTGGTCGCGGAAACACACCGTATTTTCTCTCGCGGCGGCGTTTTCCTCTATCCCGCAGACAGCAGGCCCGGGTATCAGTCAGGCCGGTTGCGTCTTCTCTATGAAGCCGCGCCCATCGCCTTTCTGGCAGAACAGGCCGGTGGGGCTGCGACCGACGGTGCCGTGCCGATCCTCGACAAGACACCCGGCAGCCTGCATGCGCGAACTCCCCTTATTTTCGGCTCGTCGGAAAAGGTCACGCGCATTGTCGGATATCACCTCAATCCGTCCGTGGAACACTCCGCTTCTCCACTCTTCGACCAACGCGGTCTGTTTCGCGCCTGAGGAAGTCCATCATGTCCAAAAAACATCCCATAATCTCCGTCACAGGTTCGTCGGGCTCAGGCACATCCACGGTGAAACACACGTTCGACCAGATCTTCCGGAGGGAAGGAATCCGAGCCGTTTCCATCGAGGGCGATGCTTTCCACCGGTACAACCGGGCCGACATGAAAAGCCAGCTGGATCGCCGTTCGATGGAAGGCGACAACACCTTCTCGCATTTTTCATTCGAGGCAAATGCACTCGACAAACTGGAAGGCGTTTTCGAGCGTTACGGCGAAACAGGAAACGGCCAGACGCGTCACTACATTCACGACGACGCAGAAGCTGAGAAATACGGTGTGCCTCCAGGGAGCTTCACGGAATGGGCTGACTTCGAGAACGACTCCGACCTGCTCTTCTATGAAGGCTTGCATGGTGCGGTTTGTGCCGACGGGATCGACATCGCAGGCAAGGCCGACCTGAAAATCGGTGTGGTTCCCGTCATCAATCTGGAGTGGATTCAAAAAATCCACCGTGACCGCGACAGCAGGGGCTACACGACCGAAGCTGTGACAGATGTGATCCTGCGCCGGATGCATGCCTATGTGCATTGCATCTGCCCGCAGTTTTCCGAGACAGACATCAACTTCCAGCGCGTGCCTGTTGTCGACACGTCGAACCCATTTGTCGCCCGCTGGATACCGACCGCCGACGAGAGCCTTGTCGTGATCCGGTTCAAGAGCCCGCGCGGTATCGATTTCGCCTATCTGACCTCAATGATCCAAGGCAGCTGGATGAGCCGCGCCAACTCCATCGTCATTCCTGGCGGCAAGCTCGATCTGGCCATGCAGCTAATCCTGACGCCGATGATCCTGCGACTGGTCGACACCGCACGCCGCGCCTGAAGGAGACCCTTATGAATACGCATACAACCTCCTTTTCGCCAGCTCTGGAAACCCAGATGGCCAATGCGATCCGTGCCCTTGCCATGGATGCCGTGCAGATGGCCAATTCCGGGCACCCCGGCATGCCGATGGGCATGGCAGATGTCGCAACCGTCCTATTCAACCGGTTTCTAACCGTCGATCCATCGGCACCGGACTGGCCGGACAGGGACCGTTTCGTGCTCTCCGCAGGGCATGGTTCCATGCTTCTTTATGCGCTGCACCACCTGATCGGGTATGCGGATATGGACATCGAACAACTGCGCTCATTCCGTCAGCTGGGCAGCAAGACCGCCGGTCATCCGGAATACGGTCATGCAATCGGGATCGAAACCACAACAGGTCCGCTGGGCCAAGGCATCGCGACTGCCGTTGGCATGGCACTCGGCGAGAAGATCCTGGCTGCGCGTCATGGAACAGACCTTGTCGATCACTGGACTTACGTCATTGCTGGTGATGGCTGCCTGATGGAGGGCATAAGCCACGAAGCCATCGACTTCGCAGGCCATCAAAAGCTCGGCAAACTGATCGTTCTTTGGGACGACAATTCAATCACAATTGACGGCGCGACGAACCTGTCGACCTCAATGGACCAGAAGACGCGCTTTGAGGCTGCGGGATGGCACGTTGTCAGCGCCGATGGGCACAACCACACCGCCATCGCCGAGGCGATAGAGAAAGCCCGCCAGGATGGCCGCCCGTCACTGATCGCCTGCAAGACCACTATCGGTTTCGGAG
>JBNKOQ010000316.1:0-4424 GCA_050294735.1 Roseibium sp.
CTTTTGGTCGGCGTTATCTCAGTTGTTTTCGTCGCCGACCACTTGATCAAACACCACAGGGCGCGGGAAGCTCAGCAACACAGTGTCGTCAAGGGCAGTTTCTGGGGAGCGGTTGCCGGCTTTACCAGTTTCGTCAGCCATACCGGCGGACCTCCCTATCAGCTCTACATGGTACCGCTGCGGCTTGCGCCGACACTGCTTGCCGGAACCACGGTTATTTTCTTTTTCACCGTCAATGCCTTGAAACTGATTCCGTATTTTTTTCTGGGCCAGTTCGACACGACCAATCTTGCGACTTCAGCTGCCCTGCTTCCGTTGGCCCCTCTCGCGACTCTCGCGGGCGTCAAACTGGTGAGAACCGTCAATCAGCAGGTGTTCTACGGTGTAATCTATTCCGCGATGGCCGTTATCGGTATCAAGTTGATCTGGGATGGCGCTTTCGCTTTGCTGTGACGCCGTATTTGACGCCCCGTTCATTTGGCGCATTGCGGCGCTCGCAAATTCGCGTTTTGATGGCGGGAAAACCGTGAGGGAGGATCACATCATGGGCACACAGGACAACCCATTTGCCAGCGGGCTGGAAAAGACCCCGGCAAATTATGCTTCACTCAGCCCGTTGAGCTTTCTCTCAAGAGCGGCGGATGTTTTCCCCGATAGGACAGCCATCGTTCACGGCACTCAGCGGGTTGACTATCGCACGTTCTATAAACGCTGCCGCCAGCTTGCATCCGCGTTGTCCCGCGCGGCGATCGGAAAGAACGACGTCGTCACGGTCATGCTATCCAATGTGCCACCTATGCTGGAAGCCCATTATGGTGTGCCCATGACGGGTGCGGTTCTGCATTCCCTCAACACACGCCTGGACGCCGCGGTTCTCGCCTTTCAGCTCGATCATGCGGAAACAAAGGTGCTAATCACCGATAGGGAATTCTCTCCTGTGGTCAAGGAGGCCCTGGAACTGGCCTCGGTCAAACCGATGGTGATCGACTATTCGGATCCGGTTTTCCCGCAAGACGGTGAACGGCTGGGCAGCATCGATTACGAGGACTTCGTCAACAGCGGCGACCCGGCTTTTGCCTGGGAGCTTCCCGCAGATGAATGGGACCCGATATCCCTGAACTATACCTCCGGCACCACCGGAAACCCCAAGGGCGTCGTCTACCATCACCGCGGCGCCTACCTGCTGGCACAAGCAAATATCCTCACCGCATCCATGGCGAAACACCCGGTCTATCTCTGGACCTTGCCAATGTTTCATTGCAATGGCTGGTGTTTCCCCTGGTCCATCTCGGTGGTCGCCGGCACGCATGTCTGCCTGCGCTGGGTCAGGCCCAAATCGATGTGGGACCTTATCGCCGATGAAGGTGTCACCCACCTCTGCGGCGCGCCGATCATCATGTCGACACTCCTCAACGCGGCGGCGGAAGACAAACGACCCCTTGACCGGGAGATAGAATTCTTCACGGCTGCCGCTCCACCACCGGAAAGCGTCCTGGCGGCCATGAAGGAAGCAGGCTTCAACGTCACCCATCTTTACGGCCTCACGGAAGTCTATGGACCGGCTGTGGTCAACGACTGGAAAACCGAGTGGAACGCGCTGCCGTTGGCAGAGCAAGCCGCAAAAAAAGCACGGCAAGGCGTTCGCTATGTCGCTCTCGAAAATCTCAGCGTACTGACCCCGGAAACCATGCAGCCTGTTCCAGCGGATGGCCAGACCATCGGGGAGGTCATGTTCCGCGGAAACGTTGTCATGAAGGGGTATCTGAAAAATCCGGAAGCAACTGATGAGGCTTTTGCCGGAGGCTGGTTTCATTCCGGCGACCTGGGGGTCCTCCATCCCGACGGCTATATCCAGCTCAAGGACCGGTCAAAGGACATCATCATCTCTGGTGGAGAAAATATCTCATCAATCGAAGTGGAAGAAGTTCTTTACAAACACCCGGAGATCCAATCAGCCGCCGTTGTTGCCAAACCGGATGAAAAATGGGGCGAAACGCCCTGCGCCTTTGTTGAACTCAAAACCGGAAGCGGCTTGAGCGAAGCTGAAATCATCGCCTTTTGCCGCGAGCATCTCGCCAACTTCAAGGCGCCCAGAACAGTTGTTTTTTGTGAAATCCCCAAAACCTCTACCGGCAAGATTCAGAAATTCGCTTTGCGTGAACGAGCCAGGGAGCTGTAAGAGAATTCAAACTCTGAATACAAAAACGCCACGGTCTTCGCCGTGGCGTTTTTCATGACAGCTCCAGTGTTAATGGAGCGTCTCATCATTTCGTATCCGCTCGATCTTGTCTTTGATCATGAGCTTTTTTCGTTTCATATCAGCCAATTCCAGAGAGTCCGTACTCGGATGGAGAAGTGCGTCTTCAATCTTGCGTTCTATTGCCGCGTGACGGCGTTCAAGTTCAGCGAGATGCGACTGCATGGACATGGAATAGCCTCCTGTCTGTTGTGTCAAACAGGATCATCGTGCCACAATTTTACCGGGCTTGTCGAACCCTCTTTACGCTACGGGAGTAATATTTTGCCGGCTTCCCCTGTTTTCCTGAGAACAGCCTTTAAAAAGCCTAAAACCCTACAGCTCTCAAACTCCCAAATTGAAACTTGAGAGCGCCTTCAGCAGCTTATGGAATTGCAAGCAAGACCGCTCTGTGGCATGGCTTGTATCCCTTCGGTGTAATCTGCAAGCCTCCGCCTGTGGATCATTGTTAAAAGTCTGTACGTCGGCAGGCGGTCTACCAGCGAAGAGGCGTTCGGGGGAGAAGAATGGCGGACACAAATGACAAAGCCTTGCGGGTTGAGCTTGCCCAACTGAGGCAAGAACACAGAGATCTCGATGCCGCTGTTGAAGCCCTTTCAATCGCCGGCAATGCAGATGCGCTGCAGTTGCAAAGGCTGAAGAAGAAAAAACTTCTGATCAAAGACAGAATAGCCAATCTCGAAGACGCATTGTTTCCCGACATTATCGCCTGAAACACCTGCCGACAGCCCTTCCCCGGCAGGGTCGAAACAGATCTTGCATAGGCGGGACAGCTGCCTATACTCCGCGCCTTTCTGAGAGACTGCCGAAGACCCGGGATACTTGATCGTGCCGAACGTTGATATCGCTATCATTATGGGCAGCCAGTCGGACTGGCCGACCATGAAACACGCCGCCGATGTTCTCGACGAGCTCGGCATTGCCTATGATGCACGTATCGTATCTGCCCACCGGACTCCGGATCGGATGTATGACTTCGCCAAGGGAGCCAAGGCAGAAGGCTTCAAGGTGATTATTGCCGGTGCAGGCGGCGCGGCTCATCTCCCCGGAATGGTTGCTGCTCTGACGCCGCTGCCGGTTTTTGGCGTTCCCGTGGAAAGCAAAGCCCTTTCCGGGGAAGACAGTCTTTTGTCCATTGTCCAGATGCCAGGAGGCATTCCCGTCGGAACGCTTGCCATTGGTAAGGCGGGCGCCACCAACGCCGCTCTTCTGGCCGCTGCCGTGCTGGCCCTGATGAACCCGGACATAGCAACCGCCCTGGATGAATTCAGAGCGGCCCGAACGGCTGCCGTCGCCGAACACCCGGTCAACGGTTAACGCTTCAGGTCACCGCCTTAGACTGCAAGAGGATCTATCCATGAGCCAAGACACCCGCCTTATTCCCGGAGACACCATCGGGATTCTTGGAGGGGGGCAGCTCGGTCGAATGCTGTCTCTGGCAGCAGCCAGTCTTGGTCTTAAGACGCATATTTTCTGCCCGGATCCAAACAGCCCTGCGTTCGATGTCTGTGACAGTTACACAGTTTCCCCGTATGACGATATTTCCGCTCTCGATGCCTTCGCCTCGACCTGTTCTGTGGTGACCTACGAATTTGAGAATGTGCCTGGTCCCACAGCGGCGCATCTGGCCACGCGGTTACCCGTCCGCCCGGGCGTCAAGGCCCTGGAAGTTTCGCAGGACCGCTTCAACGAGAAGGAGTTTCTCCGCTCTGCCGGTGTCGCCATTGCGGATTATGCGACAGTGGACAGCGAAGCCGACCTTGAAGCCGCCCTTGAGCGCTTTGGCGGGGCCGGCGTCCTGAAAACCCGCCGGTTCGGCTATGACGGTAAAGGTCAGGTCATGATCCGGCGAGAGGCCGATGCTGAGGGAGCTCTGACAAAAATTGGCAAGGCTCCGGCTGTCCTGGAGAAGCTGATTCCCTTCGATCGCGAGGTATCCGTCATTGTGGCCCGCAATCTGGATGGGAACTGCGAAGCCTATGACATCGCGGAAAACCATCATGAGAACCACATTCTGAAGACCTCGACCGTCCCCGCAAGCGTCTCGGCCCAAACGGCGGGTGCCGCACGTGAGATGGCCATCCGGATTGCTTCCAGCCTGGAATATGTCGGCGTTATGGGCGTGGAAATGTTCCTGAGCGGCTCGGGGGCCGGCGAAGAACTGCTC
>JBNKOQ010000317.1:0-4419 GCA_050294735.1 Roseibium sp.
AGTGATGCAAGGTCTGGATACGACATCCATCGCAGGCTAGTCTTGGGCCTTGCCGATTCTGGCTGGGGATCTTACGGTAACCCAACCTTTTGGCGGGGGATCCGTTCTCCCTCACGATGGTGTAGAGGACCCTGATGCGCGTCTTGATCATTGGTGGATGCGGATTTGTCGGATCCCATGTGGTGGACACATGCCTGGCTGAAGGCATGACGGTGCGGGTCCTGGACCCCGCCCGGAAAGACTGCCGCATCGCACATCCGGAGGTAGACTACGTGTGCGGCCATCTGGAAGACCAGGCCCGCCTTCCCGAACTTCTTTCAGGCATCGATGCGGTGGTGCATCTGGCGAGCACGACGGTTCCACCCTCCTCAAACCTCGATCCGGCAGCAGACATTTCCGGCAATCTGCTTCCCATGGTGAAGCTCCTCGCAGCCATGCGGGAGCACGGTCCGCGCAAGCTGGTTTTCCTGTCCTCAGGTGGCACAGTCTACGGCATTCCAAACATGTGCCCAGTGCCCGAAACTCATCCGCTGCAGCCAATCTGCTCATATGGCATCGTGAAGGCTGCCATGGAACATTATCTCCTGATGGAGCAGCATCTTCATGGCTTGCAGGCGACCATCCTGCGCCCCTCCAACATCTACGGCCCCCGCCAGGGACGGCTTGGTGTCCAGGGGGTGATCAGCACCTATCTGCACAACCTGAATGAGGGACTGCCGATCGAAGTCTGGGGTGACGGGTCGGTGATCCGGGACTTTCTCTATGTGCAGGATTTCGCCGGCTTGTGTCATCAGGCGCTCAAGTCCAACCTGACGGGCTGTTTCAATGCCGGAAGCGGCACCGGCATCTCGATCAACGATCTGATCAGCCGGATTCAGCGGATAACCGGCAGGCCGGTCCGCCCGCTTTACCGCGCCGGGCGGGGCTTCGACGTGCCGCGTATTATTCTCGACACCTCCAAGGTAGAAGCTTCCCTCGGTTGGAGACCGCGCATTGAACTTGACGAGGGATTGGCCGGCACATGGAACTGGGTGAGCAAATGCGACGCAACCTGACTCTTCCATTCCAACCCATATCAAAAAACCTGTGCCTGCGTTTTCTGGCAGGGGAGGGCCTTCCCACCGCCGGGCGGTTCCAGCAGTTGTTTTTCTTCAATCCAACGGTCTTGAGTCCAGGACCGCTCCCTATGCGTTTTTCGAAAGAGGTTTCCCTTGCTTTCTGATCTTGCCCTGTCCGCCTTGACGGATGTGATCCTTGCTTGCGAGCTGTTCTTTCTCGCCGGGCTCAGTCTGCGCCAAGAGGTCCGGCTGGGGTCGCCGGCCGGGATATGGGGGCTGACACTCCTCCTGATTGGCCTGGCCTCGATGCTTGGCGCCATCGATCACGGTTTCTTTGAAGCCATCGGTCATGACGGCCATCGGCCAATGGTCGTTGCAACGCGGGTGGTGATTGTCCTCGGCAGCCTCGCCATGATCTGCGCCACGGCAATGCAGTATCTGAGCGGCAAGACGCAGATGGCCCTGATCGGCATTGGCGCACTGCTCGCCCTGTGGCCGGTCTCGATAATCTTGACCTCCGACGATTTTCTGCCTGTCATCCTTTATTATTCGATTGGACTGCTGCTGCTGGCCGGCTTCAGTGCCGCTCATCTGCGCCGCCAGAAGAATGCGGGGGTGATGCTGACCGGCATTGTGCTGACCCTCGCGGTCTCCGCCATGATTCCGCTTCAGAGTGACGGTTTCTGGGGACTTGGTCTTTACGCCAGCTATCACGTGCTGCTGATGCCCATCGTCTTCCTGCTGTATCTCGGCGGCCGCTCCTTCCGGCCCGAGCGTTGAGGACTGTCATGAGCCCGTGCTTAGACCTTCCTGACCAGGCCGCAGGTAGCCTGTCTGCATTTTCCGCAGAAATGAGTCCAACCGTCCGCGATGCTCTCCGGCAGGCGTGCAAGTTGAGGCCAGTGGCCGCAGGAGAGGAAGTCCTCACGGAGGGGGAGGTTGGTTGCGCGCTTTATCTTGTCGTCGATGGCTCCTTCGGGATCTACCGGTGTGACCCGGAAGAAGGAACTGACCACAGGGTTGCCATCGTAACGGCAGGAGAGGCTTTTGGTGAGATGGCCCTTCTCGACGGGGAGCCGCGCTCGGCATCGGTAAGGGCGGAATCCGTTGGCAGTCTCGTCGAAATTGACCCGCAAGCCCTGCTCGACCAACCGGATGGTGTGCTCCGCCTGTCCGAATTCAAGGGCGAGCTTGCCTCGCTTGTTACCCGCCGCATGCGGGCGGCCAATCAGGAACATGTTGCGGCGCTTCAACGCGAACTGAAGCTGCGGGAGGAGCAGCAGCATTTCGGCAAATTCTTCGTCTACTCGCTCATCATGATGTCCATCGGGACGCTGGTGAACAATGTGCTCGCCCGATCCCTCACAAACATCGACATCTACACCGCCGCCTTCGCCTGGCAATATCTCGCCGTGCTGATGGTGCCGAGCCTCCTGATCATCCGGCACATGCAGATCCCGTTGTCCGACCTCGGCCTGACGACACGCGGTCTCGGCAAGTCCCTGAGGGAAGGGGCCCTGATATCTGCTGGCCTTTGTGCGATCACCTTTGGTCTTGCGGCAGGGCTGCGCCATTTCGATGTGCTCCCTGGCAAAGCCTTGCCTTTCGACCCCTGGGGCAGCGCAAGCTATTTTGTGCACAGCGCGCTACAGGAAGTGATCGCCCGCGGCTTTCTGCAGTCGTCGTTCCAGCGTTTCCTGGGCGACAAGCGCGGCTGGCGCTCGGTTATTCTTGCCTCTGTCCTGTTCGGGATGTTTCATCTGCATTTCGGGCTACCCGCCGTGCTGATGACCATTGCGACGGGATGTGTTTTCGGCTGGATTTACATCCGCCACCAGAACATCGCCGGTGTTGTCCTCATCCATTACATGATGGGTGTGGCGGCATTCAATTCGGGACTTCTTTGATTCATTTCATCAAGAAGCTACAGCCGAAATACTGAAACAGGTTGAAGCCATGGTAGATCGAAAATACTTTATTCCCCGTCCCGCCATCTATTACCGGGACTTCGGGTTTTATCTGCTTCTGTTTCTGATCGGCATGATCTGGGGCGCCCAGGCCACCTGGCCGACGGTGATCCTGCCATTGCTTCTGGCTGCCGCCGGGCTGCATCGGGCAGGCCTGTTCTGCCACGAGATCGTTCACATCAAGGACACCTCGCTGAAGCCATTCCAGTATCTCTACACTTGGACCGTTGCCCTGCTCGTCATGGTGCCGCCGCTGCGCTTTCAGATCCCACATCTCGCCCATCACCGGCTCGGTGTTTTTGGCACGCCCGAAGATCCGCAATATCCGCTGATCCGCGGCAATCCATTTGCAATGATCATGGTGCTTCTGGTGATCCCGTTCATTGTGCCTTTCACCAATCTCTTCATGACCTTCACGGCTGCCGCGGGAGCCTTCGGAACGGAGCAGGCCATCGATCGCTGGGCATCCCGTCACTTCGGTTTATCGCTCAGCTCCCCGCTCACGGAAGACCAGCAGGCCGAGGTGAGCCGACACGCACGCGTGAACCTCCTGCTGCTCGCGGCCGTCGTCATCCTGATCCCCGGAATCCTGCCATTCTACTATGCGGTTCTCGTTGCCGGCTGGGCGCTTCTGACGGCACGGATTCCCCTTGAACACGAGCTGGAGCAGCTCGTCGAGACGTCCGGCCGGCAGGACCAGATGATCGATAGTTTCACGATCGAGTCTCCCTTTGCCCTGATCGTCCAGCCGGTCGGGTTCCGCTTCCATACCGCCCATCACATGTATCCAGCCGTGCCCTATCACAACCTCCCGGCCTTGCATGAGCATCTCAAGCGTACCGTCCCCGAGTATCGGGACAGCATCATCTCCCTGTGGAGCGCAATCCGTGGACCTAAACGCGGCGCCACAGCCACCCGGACCTGATTTGAGAGTTATCTAATGAAAGACATTATCAAACAGCTGGCGGACGCAATGTCCGCAGCCGAGCCCGACGCGCAATTCGCAGTCCGTTTCTGGGACGGTACAGGTTTCAGCATCGGCTCCGATCCGGAATTCACCCTGCACTTCAAGACGAAGCGGGCTTTGTCACGGGTTCTTTCGGACGCCTTCATGGGCTTCGGTGAAAGCTATATGCTCGGCGAGATCGAGGTTGAGGGTGACATTAAGCGCCTGTTTTATCTCGGCTTCGCGATCGATTTTGCAGAGCGCCCTATGTCGCTTATGCTGCGCATAAAGCTCTTCTTCCACTTTTTGCGTGCCCGTAACACCATATCGAAGTCGCGGGACAACATATCCTTCGCCTATGACATCGGCAATGAATTCTACGAAATTCTGCTGGGCAAGGGCATGATCTACACCTGTGCCTATTTCACCTCGCCCGACGAGAGTCTTG
>JBNKOQ010000318.1:0-4412 GCA_050294735.1 Roseibium sp.
AGCGCAAGCACATATTCGGTCTTGCCTTCAATCCTGAGATCCCGAGAGAAAAACAGGGCATCACCATCGTAAGTTCCGTCCAGGAGCCCGAGCAGCACCAGAAACGGTGCCTGTATCACCGCCTCTGCTTCGCCAATCTCGTCTTTCCCGCAGATCGAGACTTTTGAATCGTCGGCGTCGAGCGAAAGCAGAAAGGCGTGTGGCATGTCGTCGGGGACGATTGCGATGGGCACATGGACGACAGCGCCAAGACGGCGCAAGAGGTCGGGTCTTCGCACGACCAGACGGCGGATGAATACCGACAGAAGCGCTTCAACTGGCAATCTCGGAAGAGGCGCAATCAAGGTGGAAATGAGAGGTGGAAGGCTGAGGTCTGAACGGGTGTCTTGCATATGGGATCTCACTTTTCGCGTCGGACCCTAATCTCCCTTTCCCTGTGCAGGTCTTGATCTTAGTCAAGGTTCATCCAGAACATTTCCCGGATACCGGCAGCTCCAAAAGGCTCTCTCCTGCTGCCAGCATCTCACAACCCATCGGCCCGTTTCATGTCCGCCCGCGACCTGCCACCATTTCGAAACTTGAGTGAATTTCGTGAGTTTCTGGGAGAAAACCAGGATCTTCTGACTGTCGGCAGTCCTGTGGACGTAGAGCTTGAAGCAACCGCATTACATCGGAAGGTGCTCGAACGGGGCGGACCGGCACTGCTCCTTGAGGCGCCTGTCGAGGCCGGTGTGAAGCAATTTGCCGCACCTCTGCTGATCAACCTTTTCGGCACCCGCAAAAGGGTCGCCAGCGGATTGGGGCTTGATCCGGAACACTTGTCGGAATTGGGAGAGTTTCTCGCTTCGCTCCGTGCACCTTCGCCCCCGGCGTCGTTGCGGGAAACCCTCAAGCTTTTTCCTGTCGCCAGAGCGGGACTGAACACACGGCCGAAACGGGTGTCCTGCGACAAGAAGCTCAAGACCGTCGACCCGGACCTGACGCAACTGCCCGTTCAAACCTGTTGGCCGGGGGATGCGGGCCCTTTAATTACCTGGGGCATCGTGGTGACGCGCCCGCCTGGAGAGGACGACCCGCGAAGCTATAATCTCGGGATCTACCGGATGCAGGTTCTGGGGCCGGACACGGCAATCGTCCGCTGGCTGCCTTTTCGCGGCGGCGCCGGCCATTACCGGCAATGGCGGGACGCGGGCAAGGCAATGCCCGTTGCCGTGGTGATCGGCTGTGATCCGGCTACTCTCCTGGCTGCCGTCATACCCGCTCCTGGCAACATCAGCGAACTTGCCCTTGCCGGGATCTTCAACAACCGCTCCGCGCGCCTGTCGCCCTGCGATACCATCGACCTGCATATTCCCGAAAGCGCCGAAATCGTTCTGGAAGGCGAAATCCGGCCCGGAGAAACGGCAATGGAAGGGCCCTTCGGTGACCACACGGGTTATTACAACGACCCGGCTCCCTATCCGCTCTTCCGTCTCAAGACCCTGCGTATGCGCGAGGGTGCCGTCTATCTGTCGACTTTCACGGGGTGGGCTCCGGACGAACCATCTGTTATTGGCGAGGCCATGACCGATCTCTTCCGGCCGGTCTTGCGTCAGGCCTTGCCGGAAGTCGTGGATGTCTATCTGCCGCCCGCCACCTGTTCCTACCGGGTTGCCATTCTGGCCATAGACAAGTCCTACCCCGGGCAGGCGAAGCGGGTGATGATGGGGTTCTGGTCTCTTTTGCCGCAGTTCTCCATGACCAAATATCTCATCATCGTCGATCCGGACATCGACCTCCGGAATTGGGACGAAGTCATGTGGGCGGTCGCCACCCGGTCTGATCCGGAACGGGACATGATGGTCCTGGAAGGCACGCCGGTCGATCAGCTCGATTTCGCCAGCCCGCGCGAAGGCCTTGGTGGCAAGCTTGGGATTGATGCAACAATCAAAATCGGAGCGGAAACAAGCCGGCCTTTCGCGGCCAAGCTCGTCATGCCTGATGATGTGGAAGCCCGTGCCGAGGCTCTGTTCGCCGGTCTTGTACAAACCGGAAACACGGAAGGATGGGGTCGGTGACTTCGAAGAGACGCGTTGTCGTCGGGATCTCGGGTGCTTCGGGGGCGATCCTCGCTCTGGAAACGCTCCGGATCCTGAAGGACTTGCAGATCGAGCGCTATGTAACGGTCACCAGCGGAGCCGAACTGACAATCCGCCATGAGCTGGGCGCTACCACACGTGAGGAAATCCACGCGCTTGCAACGGAAGACCTACCCCCATCCGATCTTGCCGCACCAATCGCAAGCGGGTCCTTCAAGGTGGAGGCGATGATCGTGGTGCCCTGCTCGATGCGCAGCCTTGCCGCCATTGCCTATGGGACAGGTGAAGGCCTGCTTGCCCGTGCGGCAGACGTCACGTTGAAGGAGCGCCGCCCTTTGGTTCTTGTCGCACGCGAGGCGCCTCTTCATGAAGGTCATCTGGAAGCCATGCTGAAAGTCACCCGCATGGGCGCCATAGTGTCTCCACCGGTCCCGCCGTATTATGCCGGTCTCGAAGGTCTCAACGATATGAACCTGCAGATCGCGGCACGGTCCCTGGCCACCGCAGGCCTGGATCCCGAAAATCATCTGCGGCGCTGGAACGGTTTGCGTGACACCTGACGTTTTCAGGAAGCAAGGTCCCATGGTGTCATCCTGCGGTCGGAAGCTTTCGTGCTCTGGCTTAAAGACTTCCGGCTCTCGCTCAGTCAGATCGCTCCGGCCAGACCTGCATAAGATCTGGTGTAAGCGATAAGCTCAGTGTCTGGGCGGGAACGGCCCCGGGGATGACCGCCTGACTGCTCAGTCGGCATCCCGGGGACGCAATGTTTTTCCGGACTGCGCGTCGAACAGATGGCATTTCCCCGTTCTCGGGGCGACTGTGATGCTCTGACCGGGCTCGAAGTCGTGCCTTTCGGAAAAGACCGAGACAAGTTCGCTGTCACCGTACCGCAAGAACACCATGGTCTCGGATCCTGTCGGTTCGGTCACGGACACGGTCACAGTCAGGCCGCTTTCGGCCAGTGGCAGATGCTCGGGGCGTACGCCAAGCGAGACTGCCTGGCCATCCACGGCGTCCGGCTTGAAATCAAGCGGGATTTCATCGCCTGCCGCGGTCACAAACAGGTTGCCGTCCGCGCGGTATTTGCCGGCAAGAAGGTTCATCGAGGGCGATCCGATGAAGGTTGCCACGAAAATGTTGTTCGGCCAGTCGTAGAGCTCCAGTGGCGTACCGATTTGCTCGACATTGCCACCCTGCATGACGACGATCTTGTCGGCCATGGTCATTGCTTCGACCTGATCATGGGTTACATAGATTGTTGTCGTCTTGAGCCTCTGGTGCAGCTCCTTGATTTCCTTGCGCATCTGTACGCGCAGCTTGGCATCCAGGTTCGACAGGGGCTCATCGAACAGGAATACCTGCGGCAGACGGACGATGGCGCGGCCCATGGCCACGCGTTGACGCTGGCCGCCGGACAACTGGCGCGGATAGCGGTCCAGATAGGGAACGAGATCCAGTGTTTCCGCAGCCGCCTTCAGGCGTTCCTCGATCACCTTGGCCGGTTGTTTTTGCAAGCGCAGCGAGAAGACCATGTTCTCCGCGACGGTCTTGTGCGGATAGAGCGCGTAGCTCTGGAACACCATGGCGATGTCCCGGTCTTTCGGCGGCAGATTGTTAACGACCTTGTCGCCAATCGAGATTGTGCCGCCAGTTATGCCTTCAAGCCCGGCCACCATTCGCAAAAGGGTCGACTTGCCGCAGCCGGAAGGGCCGACAAGGACAACAAACTCTCCATCGGCAATATCGATATCGATGCCGTGAAGCACATCCATAGCGCCGTATTTCTTTTGCGCTTTTGAAATCTGAACCCCAGCCATTTCGCTCCCATTCAATGCTTGCGGCCCGATCTTCCAACGTGACCATCCTGGCCGCCGGCTGTTTCCGCCTGGCCGATTTCAGAACCTTTATACCAGTATAAAGGCGGGTTGACGGTCAACGCCGGAAGCCCTCCTCGCCTCCGTCATGAAACGTTTCATTTCTTATTGACTTTTTATTCCTGCCATCTAATGCTCGGTTTTGAAACTGAGAGGAGCAGGTTTAGTCAAATATGAAACGGTTCATTTTTGGCTTACCAGATAGTTTCAACCCTGACCAGATCTAAAATCGGTCTGACATTTAAGACTGGATGGGCAAGGGAAAATAATAAAGTGGAGGAGCAGTAATGAAAGTCGAGATATTTGATGCGCTCATGCGCAAGCAGGCAAGCCGCCGCGGGAATGTAAAGGCCCATCATCGCCAGCAGACCGGCCCCCAACACGAACATACCGAGCAACGTCCATACCAACGCATGCACGGGTCGTGGCTTGTGGTTTCCGTTTTCAAACGCATGATCGG
>JBNKOQ010000319.1:0-4398 GCA_050294735.1 Roseibium sp.
CCACGACAAGGCTGAGTATTTCGCCGCTGTTCTCGTCGGGGTCATGATTGTTCTAGCCGCAATTTCCATCTTCCGCGCGGCCTGGGTTGGATATATTGACGATCAGCAAGTGACCTATTCCCCCCTCGGCCTTGGGGTTAATGCTGCCGCAGCTCTTATAAACGGTGGCTGGGCTTATGTTCTGATCCGCATCGGGCGCTCCTCCCGCTCTCCCGCTCTTGTCGCCGACGGGCGGCACCTGACAACGGATGTTGTCACCTCACTCGGCGTTCTGGCTGGTGTCGGGCTTGTACTTCTGACCGGCTGGCGCGCCCTGGACCCCGCCCTGGCCGCGCTTGTCGGCCTCAACGTGCTGTGGACCGGATGGGATGTTGTCAAGGAAAGTGTATCCGGCCTGATGGACGAAGCGGCCTCGGCCGATATTCAGGACCAGATCCGCCATCATATTTCAGAGCACGGCGACGGGGCTCTGGAAGCTCACGATCTGCGAACCCGGATCGCCGGCCGGGTTACCTTTATCGAGTTTCACCTTGTTGTGCCGGGCGAAATGAGCGTCGACATGGCGCACGACATTTGCGACCGGATAGAACAGGCCCTCGACAAAGCTATATCAGGCGCCAGAGTGACCATTCACGTCGAACCGGAACACAAGGCCAAGCACTCCGGCATTGTTGTCCTTTAGCTTAGCTTGTTCCGGATAGGCTGCCGGCGGGACCTTCCCATTCATTTGTCATGGGGCCGGTAATATCCTTATGATGCCCCACCTTTGAAATTTCTGCTGTTTCCTGGCAGATGGACCTCCTTCATGCGCCTTAAAACCATTTTCGACCATTCCATCCTTGTCGCGGGCACCGTTCTTATGTGCGCGCCGCTGCTGGCGGTGTTCCTGACAACGACGCATGAACCTGGCACCTTTGGGCGCTCTGGGATGAGCCTCCTGCCCGGCGGCCATGGAATGGCCAACTACAGCCATCTTTTGAGTTCCGAATACGGTTTTAACGGCGACGTCACAGCCTTGGCCATGTTGTGGAATTCATTCCTGCTGGGGGCAGGCTTCGCA
This sequence comes from Roseibium sp., assembly GCA_050294735.1. Classification (GTDB taxonomy): domain Bacteria; phylum Pseudomonadota; class Alphaproteobacteria; order Rhizobiales; family Stappiaceae; genus Roseibium. The sequence continues at coordinate 1,061 of JBNKOQ010000319.1, forward strand.
ACGCTCAAAGTCATCTTCTCGCTGCTGGCGGCCTATGCCCTGATCTATTTTCGTCTCCGCCTTGCCGGACTGATATTCTGGCTTTTGCTTCTGTCGCTTATGCTGCCGCTGGAATCCCGGTTTCTGCCAACTTATGACGTGATCGCCGATCTCGGTCTCGTCAACACACAGGCAGGCCTGATTCTGCCGCTGGTCGCTTCGGGGATAGGAACCTTTTTCTTCCGGCAGTTTTTTCAAAATGTTCCCGATTCCCTTCTGGAATCAGCGCGGCTGGACGGAGCCGGACCGCTCAAGTTCCTCATCGACATTCTGGTGCCGCTATCCATCCCCATGGCAGGAGCGCTGTTTCTTGTCACCTTCGTCAATGGCTGGAACCAGTATCTCTGGCCAGTGATCGTCACCTCCGACGAAACCAGCTACACCATTGTCAGGGGCCTTCAGTTTTATGGCCGCAGCAGCCTGAACGGCATGATGCTGATCTGTCTCGCGGTTCTGCCACCTGCGGCGCTGCTGATTGTCTTTCAGCGCCAGTTCGTCAAAGGGCTGTTTGACGGCAGTCACTAACCCAGGAAAAACCCAAGTGCCCGCATCATCTCCCACTCTGATTTTCGACTGCGACGGTGTTCTGGTCGATTCCGAAATCATCTATTGCGCGGTCGAAACGGAGTTTCTGGCCGAAATTGGCCTGACCTATGATCCGGTCGAATACGATTCCCGCTTCAAGGGTCTGAATGGCCGCGACTATATGGCCGCCGTGCGCCAGGACTATGCCACCCGGTATTCAGATCCTTTTCCCGGGGATTTTGCCGACCGGCTCTACACCGAAATGTACCGCCGCATGGAAAACGAACTCCAGGTGATCGACGGCATTCATGCCCTGCTGGGCGAACACCGCGGCCCCCGCGCCGTAGCATCCTCATCGGCCCTCGACCGCCTGCATTGGAAACTGGCCAAGACGAAGCTTGCGGCGTTCTTTGGCGAACATGTTTTTTCCGGAGAGCAGGTGGAAAACGGCAAACCGGCTCCGGATCTGTTTCTGAAGGCCGCCGGCAGCCTTGGAACGGCGCCGGAAGACTGTATCGTCATCGAGGACAGCCGGAATGGCGTAAAGGCCGGGGTGGCGGCGGGCATGACGGTCTGGGGGTTCACCGGTGGCGGCCATACGCTTCCGGGTCTGAGCAACAGCCTGCAGGAAGCAGGAGCTCAGAGGATCATGTCGTCCTTTGGGGAAATGGCGGCCTGTCTTCAGAACATGACAAACGCCCGGAGTTAACCCCGGGCGTCTTGACTGAGGGTGTCAGCGCCCGAGATCATGTTCAGGCGTGGCACTGATCTTGTGAATGGCCAGGTCGGCACCGAGGTGCTCGTCTTCGGGGGACAAACGCAAGCCCATTACCCACTTCAAAGCCCCGTAAACGGCAAAACCAGCCACCAGAGCGTAAAGAGCGCCGGACAGGGTGCCAACGACCTGCGCCGCCAACGATACCCCACCGAGCCCTCCGAAAGCTTCCAGACCGAAGATACCGGCGGCAATCCCACCCCAGGCGCCGCAAATGCCATGCAGTGGCCAGACGCCCAGCACATCATCGATCCTCAACCTGTTCTGACAGAACTCAAACCCTTTGACGAAGACGGCACCGGCAACACCGCCAACAATCAGGCTGCCCACCGGGTGCATGATGTCAGAGCCCGCACAGACGGCCACCAGTCCTGCCAGGGCCCCGTTGTGAACAAAACCCGGGTCATTGCGGCCAACCACCAGCGCCGTCAAAATGCCGCCAACCATGGCCATCAGCGAGTTGATAGCGACCAGCCCGGATACAGCCTCAAGCGATCCCGCGGTCATCACATTGAAACCGAACCAGCCCACACACAGCATCCAGGAGCCAAGCGCCAGCCAGGGCAGCGACGAGGGCGGTATTCCGATTGGCTTGCCGTTGCGGTCGTAACGGCCACGGCGGGCGCCCAGCAACAGAACGGCAGCAAGCGCAATCCAGCCACCGACAGCGTGCACGACAACAGATCCCGCGAAATCATGAAAAGCGGAACCGAACGCCGCTTCGATCCACGCCTGAATCCCGAAATTCCCATTCCAGACGATGCCCTCGAAAAAAGGATAGGCAATCCCCACCAGAGCGGCTGTCGCGATACATTGCGGCAGAAACTTCATCCGCTCGGCGATGCCACCGGAAATGATCGCCGGAATGGCCGCCGCGAAGGTCGTCAGGAAGAAGAACTTCACCAGGGTGAGCCCCTGGAGTTCAAACCCCTCTCCACCGCCTGACAAGGTCGCTGCATTCACGAGAAACGTCGTTCCATAGGCAACTGCATAGCCGACGAAGAAATAGACCACGGTCGAAATCGCGAAGTCGACCAGGATCTTCACCAGCGCGTTCACCTGGTTCTTCTGCCGGACGGTGCCGACCTCAAGAAAGGCAAACCCGCCATGCATCGCAAAAACCAGAATCGCACCAAGCAGAACGAAGAAGACGTTCCCGCCCACTGAATTATCAGACATTTTCGGCCCCCAAATTGTGCAGCTTGCCTACATCACAAGCGTCTTTTTGAGCCAACAGCAATCAAGCTGCATGCCAACTAGGCAAAAGCCGTCTTTTTCGGCAGTATTCAAAACATCTGAAGATTGGGCCGCCGTGCCAAGCAAATAGGAAAGCCTAATAATCAGGCATAAAATTTAGGCAATAGACTTTTTATTGAGCAATATCAAAACTGGGGACGCTTGCCCGGCCGACGAAGCGAAGCTCAAAACCGGCTTCATTGCCTCGACCTCGGATGGCAAACAAAAAAGGGCCCGGGACATAGAGCCCGGACCCGGAAGGTTGCAGCCCGGCAAACGCCGGGCCGCACGGGAGCTGATATCAACGCTGGGAGCCGATGCCGAACTCCGGATAGGCTTCCACGCCAACCTCGACCTTGTCGAGACCGAGCGCCTCTTCCTCTTCGGAGACACGGATACCCATGACTGCCTTGAGGATGAGCCAGGCGATCGTGCTAGCGACCAGAACAAACACACCGTAGGAAACGATACCGATGATCTGAGTGACGTAGGATGTGTCGGCATTGGAGAACGGTACGATGAATGTGCCCCAGATACCGGCCAGCAGGTGGACCGGAATAGCGCCAACAACATCGTCGATCTTCAGCTTGTCGAGCATCGGAACCGCGAAGACCACGATCGCCGCACCAACACCGCCGATGATCACGGACTGCAGAACAGTCGGAGCCAGCGGCTCAGCAGTGATGGACACCAGACCGGCCAGAGCACCGTTCAGCGCCATTGTCACGTCGACCTTCTTGTAGAGGATCTGGGTGAGATCGGA
>JBNKOQ010000320.1:0-4384 GCA_050294735.1 Roseibium sp.
GGAGAATTCGGAATAAATCGCGACTTCGCCGGATCTCAGGCAGGAGTTGCCAACGATCTGGACGTTGGACCCGGTATTGGAGCGGATCGCCGAAAACGCGCAATCGGCAATCCGGTTGTTGGAAATCACCACGCCGTGGGCGCGGAACACATTGATGCCGTTGCCCCACTGGCCGGTGCCGCCGTATTTGGCACCGATCCGCTCGATCCTGTTGCCAGAAACGAGCGTGCCGTCCTCGCCTTCTTTCCAGCGATGCACCCAGATGCCGCCGTTGGCGCAATCGGCGACCACATTGTCGACGATCTGCAGGCCATTGGCTTCGTTGGACCGGATGGCTGCCTCGGCAGCACCCGTCACCGTGCATTGGGAGAGGCGGCCGGAGCAGCGGTCAAGCACGATGCCGCTCTTGGCGGAGCCGCTGACGGTGCAGTCGGTCATCGAAAGTTCCCGCACCCCGACGAAGTGCAAAAGGCCTTCGGTGTGATCGCCGATGGTCCGGTTGCCGCCGTCGAAGGTCAGGCCGGAAAGGGAAATGTTGGAGACACCTTCCGCGGTCGCCAAAAGGCCGCCGCCGCCTTGATACATCAGCCGGGTGCGCCCCGGAACGCCGACGATCAGCGTGCCTGACGGGAACCGCAGGTTCGCGACCGGATAATTGCCTGCCGGGAGAAACAGCGCCCGGCCTTTTTCGACGGCCCGGTTGATGGCACGCTGGAACAGCGCTGTCTGGTCATCGGCGGAATTCGGCACCAGTCCCAATTCCGCGGCATCCATCGACCCGCGCAGATCCGCAATCTGGATCGCCGCGCTGGCGGCTGTCCCGGAAGCGAGTAGCGTTGCGCCTGCTGCTGTCCCGGAAAGGAACGCCCTGCGGCTGATTGTGGTGCGCTTTTGTCCCAGAAGACCTGTCATTGCGGCAAATTCATCCCAAATTTGGAAATCTCGTATCTGTCCGCACTTCATCGCAATCCCCGTGCCAGCGGGGCGGTGACCTAGCCGACCTTGCCGTTCTCGGCAAGAAAGTCCAGCAGGGCCCTTACACGGGCCGGGAGTGGCCCGCCCTGGCCTATGTAGACCGCGTGAAACTCTTCGCAGTCTCCCGGATTCAGATGTTCGAGGATGGGCACGAGGCGTCCGGCCGCGATGTCTTCCCGGGTCATGAAAGCAGCCAGCCGCGCAACCCCTGCGCCCGCCAGGGCCAGCCGGCGGATTGCCTCTCCGTCGCTGGCCTGAACTTGCCGTGCGGTCCTGCAGGTAACCGTCTTGCCGTCTTGCAGCAACGGCCAGCCTTCCACGATTCGCGCATATGTTGGACCGATGGCGCGATGCCGGTTCAGGTCATCAACTGTTTCCGGGTGGCCGTGGTTTCTCAGGTAGTCCGGCGAAGCGACCATGACCCAGGCCGTTTCCCCAAGTTTGCGGGCGATAAGAGAGCTGTCTTTCATCTGACCGGCCCGCACAGCGACATCGGTCCGCTCTGCCAGGAGGTCTATGACCACGTCGGTTTGCACGATGTCGAGTGTGATATCGGGATGAAGATCGAGAAAGCCGCCGATGAGGGGCATCAGGATATGGGTTGCGTAAGCCGAGCTGGTGTTGAGCCGGATATGACCGGCGGGTTTTTCTCCGGCTCCCGCGCAACGCTCGGCGTCCTCCAGATCGGCGAGAATACGGATTGAGCGCTCGTAGAAAGCGCATCCTTCCGGCGTCAGGAAAAGACGGCGTGTCGAGCGCGTCAAAAGGCGGGTTCCGAGCCGCTTTTCCAAACGGGTGATCAGCTTGCTGACAGCCGAGGGGGTGAGACGGCAAACGGAGGCGGCTGCGGAAAACCCGCCGCGTTCCACCACCTGAACAAAGACTCCCATCTCTCCAAAGCGATTGATATCGATACGGGACATTTATGAATTCATTTCAGTTATGATGTGAATAGATGCTCTCTATATCACCTTTTCCAGCGCCCTTACATTCCTGATTGAAACGGGCAGACCGGCAGTTGGTCTGTTCTTCCTAACGTTTTGCCTTCGAAAGGAACCACGATGGAATACCGGACACTTGGAGCATCCGGACTGAAAGTGCCTGCGCTCAGTTTCGGCACAGGAACCTTTGCCGGCTCGGGTCCGCTTTTTAGCGCCTGGGGACAGACGGATGTGACTGAAGCCCGCAAGCTGATCGACATTTGCCTTGAGGCCGGTGTCAATCTGCTCGACAGCGCGGACGTCTATTCGGAAGGGGCTGCCGAGGAGGTTTTGGGCGCAGCCATAAAGGGACGGAGAGGCGATATCCTGATTTCGACCAAGGCAGGGCTGCCCATGGGGGAGGGGCCCAACGACACAGGAACGTCGCGTCACAGGCTGATTCAAACCGTTGAGGCGGCCCTTCGCCGTCTTGAGACCGACTATATCGATATATTCCAGCTGCATGCCTTTGACGCATCGACACCGGTCGAAGAGGTTCTGGAAACGCTTGATACGCTCGTGCGGGCAGGCAAGCTCCGTTACGTCGGTGTGTCCAATTTCTCCGGCTGGCAGATCATGAAATCCCTGGCGGCGGCTGACAAATATGGTTGGCCGCGCTATGTGGCAAATCAGGTCTACTATTCACTTATCGGGCGGGACTACGAATGGGACCTCATGCCGCTGGGAGCGGATCAGGGACTGGGCGCACTTGTCTGGAGCCCGCTCGGCTGGGGCCGTCTGACCGGTAAAGTCCGCCGTGGAACGCCTCTGCCCGAAGTGAGCCGTCTTCATGATACCGCCTCTTTCGGTCCGCCGGTTGACGATGAATATCTGCTGACAGTCGTGGATGCTCTTGAAGAGGTCGCCGGAGAAACCGGCCGCTCCATCCCGCAAGTTGCCTTGAACTGGCTCTTGCAGAGACCAACAGTGTCTTCAGTCATCATCGGGGCCCGCAACGAGGAGCAATTGCGCCAGAACCTCGGGGCGGTGGGCTGGTCACTGACGGTCGATCAGGTCGCCAAACTGGATGCGGCCAGCGGCAGAGATGCGCCCTATCCGCATTTCCCGTACCGCCGCCAGGAAGGCTTTGCCAATCTCAATCCGCCGCTGGCCGGATAACAGCTCAGAACTGGCGCGGCAGAAATGCCGTGTCAGTGACCCGACAATGCCGGAGAAAGCTAAAGCTGCCGCGCGGCTTCCTTGAGGATCTGGACCGCGGCTGCCTCGACCTGTTGCAGCGAAGGCCGTGTGTCTGCCCGACCGCGGGGCAGGGGCGGGACATGGACAAAGACACTCGGAATGCCGCTGCCGATGCTGTCCCACAAGGTGGCGTTGCAGAGATAAGTTCCCGCGTCCCGGGACAAGGAGACCTTGGCACCGCTGCGGCCTGCGGCATTCTTCAAGGCCTTGACCGGAAGCGTTGCACTGCGGGCCGCGGGAGCGTGCGGTTCCAGAGGGCCGCCTGCCGCATGCTGGCCGTTGGCATCGGGTTTGATCCGGGTGGCCCGGTTGACCGCGCGGGTTTCGATGTTGATGCCGCGGCGGCTGCCGTCCACGCCGAAATGAACAATGGCGTCCGGCTTCAGCTTCTCGCGCAACCTGGCTGTCACGCTTTGCCGCCCGGCCCAGGTGGTCGGCAGACGGGCGAAATGAAACCGGACACCGGGGATCTGACTGGCAAGGCGCTTTGGCAGGCGGTCGATCAGCGGCGCGGTGGGGTTGACCGGCATGCCGGGAAACGGCTCAAAGCCAGTGACCAGTATGGTTTTCAAGGGTATCGTCTTTTGCAACAGAGGTTCATCGGCAGGACGCCATGTGCCAGAATGAACGAGAGACTCCCCCTCTGTCCAGAGCGTCGATGCCCAAATCGGCTCTTGCGGCGAGGGCAGGCGATAGTGCTGCAGGGTAACAGAAGAAAGGCGAACATGGTCGCGCCACGTCCGCCTTTGTCTCAAGAGGATAGAACGAAACTCTACTGCAGTTCGCTCGGGTCCTTGTGTTCGATTTCTGTCCACTTTTCGTCAGCGGTCTTGATGTTGCCCGGGATGTCGTCGTGCCACCGGTTGGAGACGGCCTTGTTCAGGTTGAGATAAAGCTTGTTGTCGACGATCTTCCAGACATGCGGATCGCCGTCCAGCTTCAGGCCCATGGCCGTTCCCATGGCGCAGTAACCGCCATACTGGGGCGCATATTTGGCAGGGTTTGCCTTGAACGTGTCGCGGTTTTCTTCGGTGGTGAAACGATAAACGGCACCGTTGTATTCGGCCGTCAAGCTGACCAGCCCGGCTTCCGGAGCCCCATTGGTGAAATAGGACACCGGGTCGAAGCCACGGAGGGCCAGGCCTGTGGGCGTGGCGTTCACGTCAATACCGGCGGCAAAGACGTTGGAGGCCAGTGAGACCGCCAATGCAATGGCGGCGAGGCCGCCG
>JBNKOQ010000321.1:0-4362 GCA_050294735.1 Roseibium sp.
GGAAGAATCTCTCATGGAGTCTCTGGACAGGGTCGATCGCCGTATTTTGCGCCTGCTGCAAGAAGACGGGCGGTTGTCCAATGCCGAGCTGGCGTCGCGGGTTAACGTGAGTGCGGCGACCTGTCACCGGCGGACCCAACGCCTGTTCGACGAAGGCTTCATCAAATCGGTCAGAGCGCATGTGGCTCCCGAGAAAGTCGGGCTTGGGGCTCTGGTCATGGTCGGGGTGGTTCTGGACCGCTCAACACCGGAGAGCTTTAGTGCGCTGGAGGCGGCTGTCGCCAAGATGCCCGCTGTGCTGGATTGCAATCTGGTGGCGGGAGACTTCGACTATCTCTTGAAAATCCGCGTCAAGGACATGCCGGACTTCAACCGGCTGCATGCCCGGGAGCTGATCACCCTGCCGGGGGTGCGTCAAACCCGGACGTTTTTTGTCATGAAGGAAGTCACGGACAACGCGCCGCTCGATTTTTGAGGCGGCGCGCTGTGCTTTCGTTTTCGATCAGATGAACAATTCGCCGCGTGCGACGAGTGCGGCCTGGCCGCCGATCCGCACTGCGTGGAGTTTCTTGTCCTCGATATCGATTTCCAGATCGATCAGGGACGGGCGCCCCATGACGAACCCCTGTTCGATGCGGATAAAATGACTGCCGCCGGGCAAACGGTCGAAGTAATGCACGACACCTGCAAAGGCCGCTGCCGCGGAGCCGGTTGCCGGATCCTCGGGGATGCCCATTTCCGGCGCGAAAAGCCGGGCCTGGAATGCGCTGTCGTGTGAGCGGGTTTCACGGCAGTAGACATAGGCGTCATTGTACTCGTCGTGATCGAACGCCGAACTCCACCGGGTCATGTCGGGTTTGGCCCTGGTGAGGGCGTCGAGGTCGCGCACCGGCACGAAGTTGAACGTCGGCCCAACCTTGAAGCGTGAGGGTTTGTGATTCTCGAAGCCGATGTCGGTGGGGTCAAGACCGAGCGCTTCGGCAATCAATTCGTTGTCCTTGGGCGGGCCATCGTGCTCCGGCAGTTTCGGCACGTCGAACTCGGCGAACCCGGCAGCGTTTTCGCGCAGGATCGCGGCGCAGCGGACGGCGCCGATTTTCTGCTTCAGAACCACGACCGCATCCTGTTCGCCGGTGACATCGCCAAAGCGTTCCATGGCCATGAGGATCGCCGTGCCAACCGTTGGATGACCCGCAAATGGCAATTCTGTTCCGGGTGTGAATATCCGGATGTTGGCGGTGTGCCCGGGATTGTCAGAAGGAAGGACAAACACGGTTTCGGAGAGGTTGAACTCCACCGCGATTGCCTGCATCCGCTCGTCGCTCAAACCCTCGCTGTCCAGCACAACGGCAAGCGGGTTGCCGGTAAGCGCTTTGTTGGTGAAGACATCGAGGATGGCGTAGCGTCGTCCCATATTGGCAGTCTCCTAGGGGCCGGTGGCCTGATTGGTAATGTTTGCGGACTGTTGCACGGAAACACCGCCGACCGCCAGCCCGGATGCAGTCATGCTGGTTAAGGAAGGGTTACGGGCAGGTTCAGGGGGCAAGCATGTGAATGGCAATCGCCCGGGCATAGGAAACGACATCGCGGCCTGCCATGTCGTCACAGCTTCTGATGATGCACATATCCGCAAGCTCCTGTTCTTCGCTTGCCATGGAAAACCGGACAATGTCGTCCCGCAGCTTGTCCGCCGGGCTGTCGACGTCGAACAGCCGGGCGACTGAGATCCTGGGCCCGTCGAAAACGGCGAACCAGTCTCCGGCTTTCACCGCGTCGCGGGACAGGCCGGTTTCCTCTTCGAGCTCCCGGTAAATCGCGCCATCTACATCTATCGAACCATCGGTGAGGACGTCATTCGGATCGAGGTTTCCACCGGGTGGATAAATCTTCCCGGGATTGGCGGTCTTGTCCGACATGACGCCGAAAAGCAGGGCTCCGTCATTTGACCGCAGGATGGCCGAGCCGAACAGATTGAATGCGCCGGTGTCGGGAGCACCCCAGTCCCGCCAGGCCAGGAATGCGGAAAAGGAACACTCGCGGCAGCTGCCGGTGAAAACCTCGTCCTCGAAGGTATACTCTGTCAGTTTCAGAACTCTGCCATCCCAAAGGAGCGGATTTTGGGCCATCGCCTGCTGCCAGTGATCGTCGATGGCCTTGCGGTTTTCCATTTCGAAGGCCCAGGTGGCCGACCGGTCCAGACGCACATGGATGTCTTTCAGCGGATGAACAACGGCTGGAAGCTGTTTCTCCATGACCGGAATTTCTCCGCAGGGCGCCATGGGACTGGGGCGTTTACCGGTATGCGCAAAACCGTTCCGCTCGTAAAAACCGGCGGCAAAATGATCGCTTTCCAGCCGGAGCAGCCACGCGCCGGCAGCGCGGGCGATATCGGTCAGCCGTGTCAACAACAGGTGGCCGATGCCTTGCCGGGCAGCTTCCGGCGAAACGAAAAGGTAGTCGATGAAATAGTGGCTGGAACGTACTTTCCCGCCCGCAAAGCCGATGGGTTTGCCGTTCCGTTCCGCAACGATGATGTCACAGGAGGAGAGTTCAGACTGCGATATCCGGAAGGCGCTTCGGAAGCCCGCCATCGCTTTGTCGTCATAGCCCCACGATGCTTTGGCCCGGTGGAGTATGTTTGTCAGTTCGGAGGTGTCGCCGGGGTGTGCTGGCCGGATCTTGAGCGTCATGTGTCCTCGGACCGTGTCTGGAAGGTCCGTAATGGGTAGCCGGTTCTCGTGGCAGGAACAAGACGGAGACCGGAGGGCGTCGGCCCTCCGGCTTTTCCTCGTTTAGCGGATGAACGTGCCCGCGCGGAGCTCCTTTACCGCCTGAGCAAGTTCTTCACGGGTGTTCATCACAATCGGGCCGTGCCAGGCGACCGGCTCCTTGATCGGGGCGCCGGAGACCAGCAGAAAACGGATGCCCTGATCGCCGGCCTGAACGGCGATCTCGTCACCCGTGCCGAAGATGACCAGCGAGCGGTTGCCGGTCTGATCGCGGAACGTCAGCTCTTCGCCGCCGAATTCCTTCTCCGTCAGGACGCCGAATGGATCGGAGGCGCCTTCGAACGTGCCGGAGCCTTCGAAGATATAGGCAAAGGTCTGCTTGTAGGTGTCGACCTTGAAGCGCTTTTTTCTGCCCGGCGGCACCGATATGTCGAGGTACTGCGGTTCGGCGGCAATGCCGTCTACGGGACCGGCCTTGCCCCAGAATTCGCCACAGATGATGCGGGCGGTGGTGCCATCGTCATCGGTCACGACCGGAATGTCATTGGAACCGACATCCTGATACCGCGGTGCTGTCATCTTCTGGGAGGAGGGCAGGTTGGCCCAAAGCTGGAAACCGTGCATCCGTCCGAAAACGTCGCCCTTGGGCATCTCCTGATGCATGATACCGCGTCCTGCGGTCATCCATTGAACATCGCCTGCGCCCAGGTTTCCTGTGTTGCCGAGGCTGTCGCCATGCTCCACCGTTCCAGCAAGCACATAGGTGATGGTCTCGATGCCTCTGTGCGGATGCCAGGGGAAGCCAGCCAGATAGTCTTCAGGCCGCTCGTTGCGGAAATCGTCGAGCAGCAGGAACGGGTCCAGCATTTCAGGATCCTGAAAGCCGAACACCCGCTCCAGCTTGACGCCGGCGCCTTCTAAAGTTGGCTGTGTCGAGCCGATGTGTGTCACGGGCCGAATGGACATTCGCAATCTCCTTTGTTGGCCGAGTGTTGAGCCGAAAGATAGCAATTCCATCGCCGTTGCCTATATGCAGGATCATGACGCAGTGTTCAGCCTGCGGAAACAGCTGTTGTCACCGCACTGTCAGCAGGCGGTCAGATGCCCCTTTTCTTCCCGTGGTACCTCTGGCAGTGTGCGGGCACTTTGGGGCTGGATGTTTGCCGCCGGCCGATCAACGGGCCAGGTTTCAAATCTGGTTTTCTTCTATTCCAAATTTGCAGGACCTCATGGCTCCGATCATTTCCGTTCGCGATCTCCAAAAGACATATTCCGGCGGCTTTCAGGCGTTGAAGTCGATCAATCTGGATATACAAAAGGGGGAGGTGTTTGCTTTGCTGGGCCCGAACGGCGCGGGCAAGACAACCCTCATCAGCACCATCTGCGGTCTTGTCATGCCAACGTCCGGGTCCATTAGCATCGGCGGCTTCGACACGCAGAAAGATTATCGCGAGGCGCGGAGCCTGGTTGGGCTTGTGCCTCAGGAAATGCCGACGGCACCGTTCGAAAAAGTCCTCGATACCGTCGGCTTGAGCCGGGGTCTGTTCGGTCTTCCCAAGAATGCTGCGCTGGTCGAGGAGGTGCTCAGGGACCTGAGCCTTTGGGACAAGCGCAATAACAAGATCATGATGCT
>JBNKOQ010000322.1:0-4357 GCA_050294735.1 Roseibium sp.
TGATTTTCGCGCTCATCGGATTTTCCGTTCCCCTGGTGCCGGTTGTTGTTTTGTTGTTCTGGCGCCGGTTTGCCGGGCGGCTGACGCCAAGTGCTCCGCAGGTCAACAAAGTCGCGCGGCTGTGTGGCCGCACGGTTTTGATGATGATCGGGCTGTCGGCGATTCTGATCGTCGCGGCCGGGGCGACCTATGTGAAGGAGCGGCACATGCATCCGCTGCTGCTTCTCCTGCCGATCTGGCTGTTTGCCGATCTTGCCCGGTTTGAAGCCGGGCGCCGCTGGCGCTGGCTGTGGCTGATCGTGATCGGATTTGCCGTCATGGCTTTTGCCGCCAGGGTGCCTGGTATTGTCGCTCCGGACAGAATGATGTGCGGCGGCAAGTGCCGGCACATGAAACCCTATGAGGGGATCAAGACGGGGCTTTCGGCGTTGGGTGCCGCGGATGCAACTCTTGTGGCCGCGGATGATTACACCGGCGGCAATCTGCGTGTGCTGTTCCCACGGGCACGCATTTTAAGTCCGCGGCGCATGACGGTTCCAGGGCATGGGGACGTCTGCCTTTATGTCTGGGAGGCAGGGGATGCCGAGCCGCAGGAGAGCGCCCGGAAAACCTTCGCGGCCCGGCTGAAGCGTTCCAGGCTGCCGGAGGAGCCGGGGCAGTATCTTTCCGCCGACTGGCCACATCTGTGGAAACCGGAAGGCTGGCGAACGACTTGGTGGGGCGTCCAGCCCCTACCTGCCAATGACCCTTTATGCCAATAGTCTTCTCCAGGATTGGGCGAAATCATGAGTATCGAAACGTCGATTGAAAAGGCCCGGCCCGAGCATTTGCCGGAAATTCTGGACATCCTGATCGCGGGGGCGACAGCTTTAAGGGCCGGGCAGGAAAGCGGTAAGGTGGAAGACTACCGGACCGCATTTGATGTCATTTCAGCCTCACCGGATGCCGATATCTATGTCGCTCTCGGGAGCAAAGGAGAGGTGCTGGGCACTTACCACATCTTCTTTCTCAGAGGGCTGGCCTTCCGCGGCGCGCCACGCGTGGAACTCGAAAGTGTTCACACCCGGGCAGATGCGCGCGGGCAGGGCATTGGCGCCAAGATGATGGCGCATGCCGAACAGCTGGCGCGCACCGCCGGTGCCAGCATGATGCAACTGACCTCCAACAGGGTGCGGACCGATGCTCACCGGTTCTACGTCCGCCTTGGCTTCGATCAGAGTCATCTGGGTTTCAAGAAGATGTTATGAGACTGGCCCGGCTTTCCGGCGCGGGGCGCTTGCAATGGGGGAAACCGGTGCCTAAATCCATCGGTATAAAACGATGAATATTCAGTCTGTTGCAAGTATGCAGTCTCAACCCGTCAGGAGCGCTTTATGGCCGTGACCCAGAATAAGCCGATTGAACTCTACTACTGGCCGACCCCAAACGGCTGGAAGATCTCCATTATGCTGGAAGAGCTCGGCGTTCCCTATGATCTGAAATTGATCAATATCGGCAAGGGGGATCAGTTCGAACCGGATTTCCTCGAAATTGCTCCTAACAACCGCATGCCCGCGATCATTGATCCGGAGGGCCCGGGCGGTGAGCCGATTTCCGTTTTCGAGTCTGGCGCTATCCTGCAGTATCTTGGCCGCAAGTTCGGCCGGTTTTACCCGGCGGATGAGCGGGCGCGGGTAGAGACGGAAGAATGGCTGATGTGGCAGATGGGCGGTTTCGGTCCGATGCTAGGCCAAAACCATCATTTCCGCGTCTATGCACCTGAAAAACTGCCCTATGCCATGGACCGCTATCTGAATGAGACGCACCGGCTCTACGGTGTCCTGAACAAGCGTCTCGAAGGACGGGATTATGTTGCCGGCGGCGAGTACACAATCGCTGATATGGCCATTGTCGGCTGGGCGCAGGGCTGGGAACGCCAGGGTATGGACCTTGACGAATTCCCGAACGTGAAAGCCTGGAAGGCCCGCCTGGAGGCCCGTGAGGCCGTGGTCAAGGGATTGGCTGTCGGCAAGGAAGAGCGTGAGAAACTCGCTCTGGCCGATGACAAAGACGCACAGAGCGTACTCTTCGGCCAGCGCGCCCGCTGACCGGCCTGAATATCGTTTTTCTGGCGCCGTGTTCTATTTGATGCGGCGCCAGGTTTCCGTTTCGCAGATCTGGAACAAAACCCTCACGCAACCGCGCAGGGTCAGGCGGTTCGGTCGGTCCAGAGTGACAGTGGCATTGGCACTGAAACCCCGACGCGGGTCGTAGATGCGGCCTTGCCAGCTGTCTTTCTTCGGCTTCAGCTTCCAAAGCACGGTCAGGCCGAGGATTTTACGGCTGCGTTTCGCAGGATCCCTGTTTTTCAGGTCCGGTGCCGTTTTCACGCTGTAGCCGGGCAGGGGCCTGAAATCCGTGATCTTGCCGCAGGGAGCATTGCCGCATGAGCGAATGTCGACTGTCGCCCCCTCCGGCGTTTGCCAGCTGCCGGTGATGTCCGGCGCCGCTCTGGCAGGAAGCGTTGCTGCCAGCAGCACTGCAGCACACCAAAGCGGCTGCCGTGCTGTTCTGGATCGCGTCTCTAGCGCTCTTGTTGGACCTGCCATGCGAATTCCCCCAAGCAACCGTGCAGACGAGAAGTATCCGTCCAATTGCGCCAGGAACAAGACATCATGTGGCGAGGGCTCTATTTTATCCGCGTCCAGGTTTCGCCCTTGCAGATCAGACCGCCGAGCACGCAGCCTTGCAGCTTCAACTTGTTGTTCGACGGCATCTCGATGTAGCCGGTGTAGGTTTTGCCGTCCTCGGCGTTGTAAACCCTCCCTTTCCACTGATCCGCCTTGCCGGTTGGTTTCATCGATTGAACGATCTGGACGCCAAGCAGCGGTCGGGAGCGTTTCGTGGGATCGGGGTTTTCCGTGTCGTTGCGCGGGTTCTTCAGCCAGATCAATTTGCCACAAAGCGCGCTGCCGCAGGGGCTGATGCGGATTTTGGACGAGCCGGTGGGGCGTGCCCATTCTCCCGTGGCATCTGCGGCTGAGGCGGCAGCGCCGCCGCCCAGTGTGAGCGCTGCAGTGAAGAGAAGCAGTGTCAGCTGTCTCATCGTCATTGTGTGTTCCTCCCAAGAACGCTTCCGTTTACGGAAAGGTAATGTATCGGGAAGATGGGGAGCTGAAAAGCCGTCTCCTTACGTCATGTCGCGGATTTGCCGCCTGTGACCCGGTTTACCGGGTTTTTTGATTTCTGACGGTGGCATTTGAAGCGCGGTTGGCCTGAAAAGCAGCAACGGGAAAGAGCGGATAAAAGTGGCCTTTGGATTCTATGGTAAGCAAAAGGTTTCCATCAGTATTCGAGTTTGAAACAAAAGAGACTGAAAAATAGAGGCTTTTTGTAATTACAGGATTACCGCTTTGTGAATTTCATCAAGCGTTAAATCTTTGTTTGAGCTTCGTTAATTTAAAAATTTAACGGTGCTTTTAACCGCTCTTCGCAAGATGAACCCATGAAACGCGGCGCCTTCCGGTGCTTTTGTTTCGGGGATGCCGCAAGGCAGTTAAAGATAAAGGGAGAGCATCATGGCTCGATTTGAAATTCACTCGGCCGATATGGCCATCATGGGCGAACAGCCGGCCAGCGCAGATATTTTGTTCCAGATGGGGCTCGATAGCGCCTGTGGCCGTCATGGTTCCACGGATCTGATCAGCGCGCACAAATGGTTCAACATTGCCGCCCTGAAGGGCAGTTCGGAAGCGGCTCGGTACCGCAAGGAAATTTCCGGTGAAATGAGTGCCAGCGAGATTGCAGCGGCTCAGCGGTCCGCCCGCGAATGGTTGGCGATGCATTGAGTGGTTTGAGCCGGGCGTCCGGCCACCTCTTGCCGTTAAGCTTCTAACCATGGCGCTTGAAATATGCGCCATGGCCTACAATTAAATTACGTTTTTTCAGCTCCCTGGCGTTTTTGCCAAGGGCAGGCCTACAGATAACACTGACCCTATGGTGTCACGGCGTTTAAAGCCGGATCCATGGACATGCCTTCCTATTTCAAGCAAGGAGCCTGTCCGCAGAACTCTCAGATCACTGCTGTCAGCCTATCGATAGGGGCTGCGGCAATAGTGATAATATCCGTCGTAGCCAAGGAACTGATCCGTGCTTGGATTGTACGAGCGGTAGCGCTTCAAGCACCACCGGACATGCGCGTATCCCGGAGGCGGTTGCCTGTAGACGGGCGGCGGTGCCGGACGCACCCAAGCGGGCGGACGCGGAGCGTATACGGGAGGGCGAGGATATCCCGGTGGCCTTGGGCGGTAGTAAGGACGCCAGCGCCGGTCGTTCCGGTAATAGCGGTCCTCGTCATACCTTCGCCATTGAGCCAGCT
>JBNKOQ010000323.1:0-4346 GCA_050294735.1 Roseibium sp.
AATAACGAAAAAGAAGATGAAGTTAACAGACCGGATGATTGCTGTGGCGCTCATGAAGTATGCGAAAATGACAGCTTACTTAGCGCCAGCGATAAAATAGAATATTACAACGATGAAGAACTGGATCAATATGGTATGCTGCGCCTTGGAAATACCGTCCAGAATAGACGCGAAGGTGGCGTCCCCATCAATGAGCAGGTCGACTTTGTTTCCGGCCAGAAACGGCAAGCCCGCGACCTTGGATAAGACCGGCCAGTGCCGTGTGCCTTCCTGATCGGTCAGTTTCAAGGTTTCAGCGCGCTGCTGTCTTTCGGATCTGCCCAGACCTTTTTGCACATGTGTGTAATCCGCGAACGACGGCCAGCCGAAGACGAGATACAGCGGTACGGTCACGAAGGGCAGAAAGAACAGGGACAACAGCCAGGCGATGGACCCTTGTGCGGTCCGGCTGCTCATGATTTCCCGAACAGCACAAATGGCAGCGGCAATATAAAAACAGGCGGCAATAGCGGCCACAATGCCAAGGTTATTGGCTATTGTATCAAGCACAACCGCGTCTGTAGCGACATCCCTGGCAACAGCTTCCACCGCTTGCCCATCCCGTGTCGGATCCATCTATTCTCCTGAAATGCCTGATCGTTAGACGAATGGAGCCGTAAGCGTTCCGGACCTTTCCAGCCAACCTGGAACAGGCAGGTTTTTCGAGTGCAGGAAGGCCGGGTTATAGAGTTTCGATTGGCTGCGGGTGCCATGATCGCACAGGATGGTCACAATGGTATGTCCCGGCCCCAGATCTTTGGCAAGACGGCGTGCGCCGGCCAGATTGATCGCTGTTGACCCTCCCAGCAGCAATCCCTCGTGTTCGGCCAGATCGAAGACAAGCGGGAGCGCCTCCTCGTCCGGAATAGAATAGGGGAAGTCCACCTTGATGTCGCCGACGATGGGTGTCGAGCGGCCGAGCCCGATGCCCTCGGCGATGGACCCGCCGTCGGTGGCCTTGGCTTCTCCATCCTTGAAGAGATGATACATTCCGGCGCCCAGAGGATCGGCACAGCCGATGGCAATGCCCGGCTTCTGTTCGCGCAGATACGTCGAAACACCGGCAAGGGTGCCGCCGGAACCGACCGCGCAGATGAAACCGTCGATCTTGCCGTCCGTCTGTTCCAGGATCTCGGGTCCTGTTGTCAGATAGTGAGCTTTACGGTTGTCGAGGTTGTTCCACTGGTCGGCAAAGAGAACGCCATTGGGCTCTGTTTCCGCAAGTTGTTCTGCCAGGCGGCGGGCAACATGCTGGTAATTGTTCGGATCGGAGAAGGGCTTGGCCGGAACCTCGATGAGTTCCGCGCCGCACATGCGCAGCATGTCCTTCTTTTCCTGGGTTTGGGTTTCCGGAATAACGATGACCGTGCGATAGCCGCGCGCGCTGGCGACAAGCGCCAGCCCGATCCCGGTATTGCCGGCCGTGCCTTCCACGATCAGGCCACCGGGCTTCAACTCACCGCGGGCTTCGGCTTCCAGAATCATCTGGCGCGCGGGCCGGTCCTTGACCGATTGTCCTGGATTCATGAACTCGGCCTTGCCGAAAATCTCGCAGCCAGTTTCCTCCGACAGGGCGTTGAGGCGGATTAACGGCGTATTGCCGATGGTGTCGACCACGGATTTGCTCACGTTCATTTCCAACAGGTCCCAATTCAGGATTTTCAAGTCAGGCGAAGCTAGTGGTCCTGACCTGACTGATCAAGCGCAAGTCGTAAAGCAGCCCTGAAAACGGGCGGAAATCAGCTTCGCTGTATTCTACAGAATGCAGGGAACGGTTCAGGCACAAGATGGAAAGGCTTCATTCGGCAGGGATCATATCCCGGCGATGTTCCATATCGCGGAATGGTTTTTTTATTTGCGATTTGACTGCTCGTCGACGATCTCAGGCGTTTTTGACATAGACCATTTGGCGGACGTCGATGTTGCCAGAGCGGAACCCGGCCTCACAATAGTGCAGGTAGAATTCCCAGAGCCGTTTGAACCGTTCATCGAACCCAAGCGGGCTGATGCTCGGCCAGGCCTCCCGGAATCTCAGGCGCCATTCGGCAAGGGTTCTGGCGTAATCCTGTCCAAAGATTGTCTGCCCGGCGAGATCGAGCCCGAGACGCTTGCCGATGTCGATCAGTTTTCCGGGCGGCGGAAGCATGCCTCCCGGGAAGACGTGGCGCTGAATGAAATCGGTGCTCTTGCGGTAATCGTCGAACAGCTTGTCCTGAATGGTGATGATCTGCAGTCCTGCCCGGCCGCCGGGTTTCAGGCATTGCGCCAGCTGCTGGAAATAGGTCGGCCAGTAGCGTTCACCAACGGCCTCGAACATCTCGATCGAAGCGATCCTGTCAAAGGTGCCCCGCTCGTCGCGATAGTCCTGGAAGACGACATCGACTTTTTCGCCGAGACCGGCGTTGAAAATGCGTTCCCGAGCGTAGTCATATTGTTCGCGGGAAATCGTCAGCGCTTTGACATTGGCGCCGACTTCCTTGCCGACAAACTCTGCGAAGCCGCCCCAGCCGCAGCCTATTTCCAGAACCTGATGTCCTGGCTGGATATCGGTTTCGCGGACCAGTGAGGCATACTTCAGCTGTTGCGCATCCTGCAGATTGTCTGTTTTTTCGTCGAAGATCGCCGAGGAATAGGTCATGGAAGGATCGAGCCATTCCCGGTAAAACGCGTTGCCCAGGTCGTAGTGGGCGGAAATATTGCGCTTTGACCCTTTCGGCGTGTTTCTGTTGAGCCAATGTCGTAGTGCGAGGATCGCCCGTGCAAGGGGGCGCCCCTTGAGGGCATCCGTGGTGGCGTCACGATTCCGGCAGAACAGCTCCAGGAACGTGGTGATATCGGGAGAAGACCAGTAGCCCGCCATGAAGGCCTCTCCGGCTCCCACGTCCCCGCCCTGAAGGACCATGTTCACAAACCGCCAGTCATGGATGACCAGTTCCGCGTCCGGTCCTGGCTCTGTTCCCTTGAACAGGAAGGACTGCCCGCCGGGGACGGTTACCTGCAGGGAGCCCAAATAGAGTTTCGTAAGAATTTTGAACCCCATCCTTGTCAGGCGGGGCAACCCGGACATGGCCTCACGGGCGTTGTCCTGGTTAACGACAACAAGATCAGTCATGGCGAACCCTCGAGTTTTCCCGTTTTAAATCAACAGGTTCAATCAAGCGAACATGGCCATGAGGACGATGAGACGATGCAAATGCCGAACCGTCATTCACGACCGAGACTGAAATGGTACACACTTGCGCCATATTTGGAAGGGCTCCCGGTGAATCCGTTCAAGCCGGAACTTCGATCGGCGAACGGAACCTAGAGGCAGATATTGCTGGCGGCGGGATCGTCAAGGTGGACGACGTGCGATTTTAGAAAGGGAAATTGAAGTGCGGGGCCGGGGTTTCGTATACCGGTACGGCATGGTGAAAGCTGGCCCGGTTTGTGGGAGAGCGAGAATTCAAGTTGCGGTCCCAGGAGGCAGCGGTACCCGAATTCAGCGGCGCTGCCGGATACCGCGGATTTCAGTCCCGTTCATGTGTCCGTGACTAAACCCGGATTGTGTCAACGATCCAGGCCCAGGCCACAACAACCTTGGCAGCGGCCGTATCAAAGAATGCCAGGATCGAATCCCAGATGGTCTGGCCAACGGATGCCATCTCGACAAGACGCGATTTCTTCGGAGGAGCCGATGCTTCGATGAATTCGACGGAGGTGGCATGGTCGCCATCTTCCACGACCCGCCTTGTAACCATCAAGGCCCCTTCGCTGGCAATCCGGGATTCATCGGCTTTCGCAATCCGGGTTACCGGATCCACGGAGCGTACGACAACGGCCCGTCCGTCCGGCAGGAGGTGGGTTTCGTTCGGGCTGACCTCGGAATCGTAGATCACTTCCCCGTAGCTATCGATCAATTCGACCCAGACCGTGTTTCGTCCGTTCAGCTCGATCTCGCCTACCCAGATGGTCAAGTCGCTGTCCAAGGGGTCCGTTTCAGACAAGGTTGCCGATGCCACTGTAACGGCGAGCCGGTCTTCTTCCAGCATGACGGTTTCCTGGGGCAAAGATTCCCGGGGCAAGGAGCCTGCTGATGCGGCGAACGTGGACAGGACAAAGGCCAATGGCAGAAGCAGAGCGGCTTTTGCTGAACTCTTGAAGCGATCGGGCGCTTGGATATTGAAACGCTGCATGTGTGCCTCCCACGGCAAATACAACCAGTTAACGGCGCAGCGGGGACGGGCTGGATTATATTGTATTGACGGTGCTTGTTTTTCACCGGTCCCGCTGTCACGATTTTGCCATTATTGCACCACAATTGGGAG
>JBNKOQ010000324.1:0-4282 GCA_050294735.1 Roseibium sp.
CGATCCAGTCGATATCTTTTTCGATAAGGCTTTCGATTGCGGATAAATATTTTTGGTCGCTGGGTGTCACGATTGTATAGGCGACACCGGAACGCCCCGCACGCCCCGTGCGGCCGATACGGTGCACGTAGTCTTCCGCATGGCTGGGGACATCGTAATTGAAGACATGGCTGACATCAGGGATGTCGAGTCCACGTGCCGCAACGTCGCTGGCCACCAGAAGAGTGACATTCCCCTTGCGGAAATTGTCCAGCATCATCATCCGGGTGCGCTGGTCCATATCCCCATGCAGGGCGCCAACGTTATACCCATGACGCTCCAAAGACCGGAACAAAGTGGTGATGTCGCGCTTCCGATTGCAGAATACGATTGCGTTCTTCAGATCTTCGCACTGCTCAAGCAATTCCCTCAATGCGGCCCGCTTGTCATAGTCCTTGCCTTCCGCCGCCTTCAGTTGCTGAGTAACATTCTCAGCTGTCGAGGAGGTGCGGGCAACTTCGATGCGGGCTGGATTTTGAAGGAAAGTCTCGGTCAGACGTTGAATTTCCGGCGGCATGGTCGCGGAGAAGAAAAGCGTCTGGCGGGTGAACGGGATCAATTTGCAGATCCGTTCGATGTCGGGAATGAAACCCATGTCCAGCATGCGGTCGGCTTCGTCGATGACAAGAATCTCGACGCCCTGAAGCATCAGCTTTCCGCGCTCAACGTGATCAAGCAGACGGCCCGGCGTTGCGATCAAAACATCGGCGCCGCGGTCGATTTTTTTGTCCTGCTCGCCGAACGAGACGCCGCCAATCAGCAGGGCGACATTCAGCTTGTGGTTCACGCCGTATTTTTCGAAGTTTTCTTCGACCTGCGCTGCCAGCTCTCGCGTCGGCTCCAGGATCAAAGTCCTGGGCATCCGTGCGCGGGCCCGGCCCTTCTCCAGAAGGGTCAGCATCGGCAGAGTGAAGCTGGCTGTCTTGCCGGTTCCCGTCTGAGCGATGCCCAACACGTCGCGGCGTTCCAGTACCTGAGGAATGGCGCCTGCCTGGATTGCGGTTGGTTCAGTATATCCAGCCGCTTCTACTGCAGCGAGGACCTTCTCGCTAAGGCCGAGGGTATTAAATGACATAGAGCGCTTGAGCCCGGATAGGTTATAGGTCGGATGAAGATTTTCTCACGGAAATTCTACCGTGTTTCGTGGCACACCCTACATTCGTAGCGCCGCGTGTCAATGAGCAGGCCACGGAAAAGCAGACAAATAGCCTGTTGTTTTCAATCATAAATGTATTTCGGTTAATTGCCGGCCTGTAAAATGCTCGGCATTGTCGAACTTTATGCTTTTCAGCCCTGAGGAGCTATCAGGTCGATTGGCTGCATTCTCTTGCCCGGAGCAGCGGGGCTGCTTTCATTTTCTTTGAAAAACAGGCGGTAATCGTTCTGGTAACGTTGCCGGATCTGATCCCGATGAGGCTGGCGGCGCAAAATCGTAAGATGCTCGCCATTCGCGTCCTGAGCCGGGAATGTCATATCTCCAAGGTCGAGCCTATGTCTGGAGTGGTGAGCAAGGGGTTTCAAAAGCCCGTCCGGATTCCGCAACAGGGACTCCAGATCGATAATCAGATCAGGCACCAGCGCCGAGCGATAGCTCAGAATCGCGGACTGACTGCGCAGAAGGTTGTCAGCGCCCATATCGCCATGGGCAGACAACTGAGAGACAAACTCGCCGATGCTCATGTCTTTGGTGAACTGGTTCAGGCGGAAATATGTCGGTAAATCGCCCTTTTCTTCAATAACAGACCGATAGGTCGAGGCGACGCGCTCAATCGGCGATTGAACAACCGCAAACACGAAAAAATCAGGGTGACGCCGTTTCAGTTCGCGGGCGGTCAGGAGCTCTGTATCGCCGTTCCAGACATCACGCGTGACCTGCTTCAGGTTGCTCGTGGATGTTCCAACCGTGCATTCTGCCAGCCGGGATATGAGTGGAGACATGGCACGGACAGGGTCGCCCGGGACACGTGCATATGCCAGTCCTGCATCGGGAAACACCATATAATGATGTTCCCTGAGCGGGCGCCTGCGCCGGTCATAAGCCGTGTAGAGGGCATGCAGCATACGAAATACTCGGTACGAACTGGTTTGTGGTTATCTGCAGCTTACATCATCGTCAAATTTTTGGGACATTTTCAAGACTCGTCTTGAAAATAGGCGTTCTCAGAACAGCCAAGGTGCGCGCCAGGCAGGTACTGCATGCGGGTACTGCATAATGGATCTTCTTCAAATATCGAGATCTTCCGCAAATTCCGCATTCTCCTGAATAAACCTGAACCGCGCTTCCGGCTTGTTTCCCATCAGACGCTCGACAGTGGTGTTGGTCAGTTCATCGCTGCCGTCGAGAACGCCAACCTTCAGCATTGTCCGTTTTGAAGGATCCATTGTGGTTTCCTTCAGCTGCGCTGGCATCATTTCACCGAGGCCTTTGAACCGGCCGATATCAATTTTTGACTTCCCCTTGAAGACAGAGGCCATCAGTTCGTCTTTATGAGCGTCATCGCGTGCATAGAGTGTCTTGCCGCCCTGGCTCAGCCTGTAAAGCGGGGGAACAGCTAGATACAGGTGGCCATTTTGAATGAGGCTCGGCATCTCCCGATAGAAAAATGTGATCAGCAGCGAGGCGATATGGGCACCATCAACGTCGGCATCGGTCATGATGACAACCTTCTCGTACCGAAGGTCTTCATCCCGGTATTGTGAGCGGGTTCCGCAACCAAGCGCCTGGATGAGATCTGCGAGCTGCTGATTGGCTGCCAGTTTCTCACGTCCGGCATTGGCGACGTTGAGGATTTTACCGCGGAGCGGCAGCACGGCCTGATTTCTCCGGTTGCGGGCCTGTTTTGCCGATCCGCCAGCGGAATCGCCCTCGACGATAAAGAGTTCGGTGCCGTCTGATTGATTGGCGGAGCAGTCGGCCAGTTTGCCGGGAAGGCGCAGTTTGCGCACCGCCGTCTTGCGGGCAACATCCTTTTCCTGTCGGCGCCTTAGGCGGTCTTCCGCCCGGTCGATGACCCATTCCAGCAGCTTGTTCGCTTGGTTGGGAGATGCTGTCAGCCAGTGGTCAAAGGCATCGCGGACAGCGGTCTCGGCAATGCGTGTCGCCTCGTTTGTCGCGAGCCTGTCCTTGGTCTGCCCGACGAACTCCGGCTCGCGAATAAAGACCGACAGCATGCCGCCGGCGGAGGTCAGTACATCGTCACCGGTGATGATGGCGGCTTTTTTGTTGTTCGTCAGCTCGCCGTAGGCCTTCAGCCCGCGTAGCAGGGCATACCGCAGACCGGCTTCATGCGTGCCGCCTTCCGGGGTCGGAACCGTATTACAGTATGAATTGATGAAGCCATCTCCAGCATACCAGGTGACAGCCCACTCGACGCCTCCATGGGTACCTGTCTTGGCAGTACGCCCGGCAAAAATGTCGTCGACAACGCGCCGTTCCTTGTGGAGGCGTTCGGCCAGAAAGTCCTTCAGGCCGCCTGGAAAGTGAAACACGGCTTCCGCAGGTGTTTCGTCCTTTTCACCGATCAGTTCGGGCGCGCAGTGCCAACGGATCTCCACACCACCGAAAAGATAGGCTTTGGAACGGGCCATGGTGAGCAGGCGGTCTGGCTTGAACCGGGCTGCCTTGCCGAAGATTTCCGGATCGGGTTTGAAACGGACCTGCGTTCCGCGGCGGTTTTGTGTGTCGCCGACCAGCTCGAGAGGACCTTGGGAATGTCCGCGCTGAAAGCGTTGTCGGTAGAGCTTGCGGGACCGGGCGACCTCGACGACAAGATCTTCAGACAGCGCGTTGACGACAGAAATGCCGACGCCATGCAATCCGCCTGATGTTTCATATACTTTGCTATCGAACTTCCCCCCGGCGTGAAGCGTCGTCATGATCACTTCGAGAGCGGATTTGTCCTTGAATTTCGGATGTGGATCAACGGGAATACCACGGCCATTATCCGTAACCGTCAGATAGCCGTCTGCTCCCAACGATACGTCGATCCAGGTGGCATGCCCGGCCACCGCTTCATCCATGGAGTTGTCGATGACTTCAGCAAAGAGATGATGCAGGGCCTTCTCATCGGTTCCGCCGATATACATCCCAGGGCGCCGGCGGACAGGCTCCAGCCCCTCCAGAACCTCAATGTCGGCGGCAGAATAGTCGCTGTCCTCGTGAGGCCGCGTATCCGGCACGGCTGCTGCCAATTTTGGGGGACTGGCCGCAGGCGCTGGTGTCGCTGGAACGTCATCCACCGGG
>JBNKOQ010000325.1:0-4268 GCA_050294735.1 Roseibium sp.
TATCGCTCCCCTCGCCGCTGGCGGACGCATTGACCTTGACCACAGTATCTGACTGGCGGGTCACGATAATTTGCGAGCGGCTGCCTGCATACTGGCAGATATCAAACCCGGCGCCGCCTGAAACGCTGTCGTCGCCGGCGCCGCCGTTCAACATGTCGTTGCCTTCGTCCCCCTCGATGATGTCATCGCCGCCGCCTGCCGATATCGCGTCATTGCCCTCCTTGCCCTGCAGGGTTTCGCTGGCGTCCGTTCCGGTCAACGCATCGTCGGCAAGCGTCCCCAGGATCGTCTCGACGGCTTTCGGAAGCACCCTCAAGGAATAATCGATGCTGTCACTGGATCCGGAGGCCTCGTCCAACTCGATGAAGACCTGCCCCGTATAGGTGGCGACAAAGTCACGCGACTGCGTATCGGCCGAAGACCCGGTCCTTCCGATTATCCGGTTGCCACTGTCGTCCAGAATATCAACGCTGACACGGCGGTTTGAGGCTCCCTCCAGATCTGCGGTGACCGTATATTCAAGCCCAGCTACCACATCCAGGGCGATGACGTCCCGGTCACCTGAAAAGTCAAAAGACGAATTCAGGAGGCCGCCGATGCCAATGTCCGTCGCGGTGCTGATGTCACCGGCGATCTCGGCCGTCAGGGCGAGTTGGTGCGCACCGGAAAATCCTTTCGCCCAGACGTAATACGTGCCGCTTGCCGCTGGCGTGACCACATGGTGGGTCCGGGAGTAACTTTCCGGCGACGTGCTGTCTACGGCGTTTCCGGCAGCGTCCACGATCCTGACCAGCTCCATGCTGCCGGACGGGACTGTCAGCATGTAAGAGACGCCAGCAGACAATTCGGTCCGGTACCAGTCGACATCCCCCAGATAATCGAAGTTTCCGACAATGACATCGCCAGCACTTATGCTGTATTTGGTGTCCGCATTGGCCGCCGCCTCATGATGAACGCTGACCGTGTAAACATCGCTGCCACTGACCGGAGAAGGCATGTTAGCGACACCGCTGGTGTATTCGAGAGTTTCATAAATATAATAGGTACCTGAGGTTGCCGGTGTGAAAGCAACCTTCGTACCACCCTCGGTATAAGAGGCATTGTCCGACCGGATGTAATTTCCACTGGCGTCCAAAACGCCGATGTACGTGCCGCCCGCAGACACGTTGTTGCTTTGCGTGATGACGTAAGTGCGGCCGGCTTCGAAATATCCGGAGATCCAGTCCCGATCCTCGATATAATCGTGCGTACTGGTGTATTGGCCCGCCAGTTCGTTGCTATAGTCGAACGTGATGGTTTCAGTGGTGTTCGTGGTGTTTGCGACTTCCGAATAGACATTAATCTTGTAGCTGCCGCTCCCGACAAACCTGTCCCAAACGCTGATGTAATAGGTTCCCGTCGACGGCGCGGTCATCCAGACGAAGGTATTACCGCTAACACTGCTGGCAGGAGAGGAAATCCTATTGCCGTTCTCATCCACGACATCCAGAACAGGCCTGTCGAATTCATTCAGGAATTCGACAACATAAGAATAATGTTCATCGAGATAGACCGGCACCCAGTCATTATCAGACTCATATGGCCCCTTTGGAACCAGACTGCCAATAAAGCTGTCTCCAGCCTGCAGTGGATCCACCGTATGCGGAAAAGAAGCGTAATCAGATGTTTCAGTATAGGTTGTCATTGAAATTACTCATGGAACAGTACGGTAAAAGCCAGAAGCACAGTGATATAAATACTGAACCTGATGCACTTCGGCCAGTTGGATTGCCTGCGATTAATAAAAAATCAACCATAGCGTTAACACGCATCCGTACCGCCCGGTTAAAGGATTGATATTTCTCATCTTCACCATTTGCACCGATTTTTGATTTCTCAATTCCAAGAGCTAAAGTCCTGCCACTGCATGACAGTTCCTATTGATCTCGCACGACGGACCGCTACGATAACGACCAGCGGATACAGAAAAACCTAGCAACATTGATAGGATTGGCGATGGCGGACCTTCAGTCGATCATCGAAGTTCTCCAGGGCGCGGAGAGCCAGAACGACGCCTTTGCCAAGTTTAGCAGCGCCATTAAAGGTTACGGCTACGACCGGGTCGGTTTCTCCTTGATGACCGATCACCCCTCGATCGGACACAAAGCCTTTCACTGGCAGTCGTCGAGCTTTCCCGGTGACTGGATGGCACATTACCTGGAGAACAACTTTCACATCATCGATCCGGTCTTCCAGCGCGTCCTGCAAAAGCCTGGCCCGTTCTTCTGGTCGGATGCGGTTGATGCGCTCGATGGCAGCGGCATGATTGAGGCCCAGTTTATTGGCCGGTCCAAGACCATGATGCACGAAGCCGCGGACGCGGGCCTGGCGGACGGCATTGGCGTCTCCCTGGTCAATGAAATGGGAGAAATCGCCGGTCTCGGCATCTCGCGCTCTGAGCAAGACACGGCCAAGGACATGCAGGCTTTCGCCGACATCTACCTGCTGTCCTTCATTTTTCATGAAAAATACATGAGCTTTTTCGCGCCCATGGACCTGCCTCAGCTCACCCGGCGCGAGAAAGATGTCTTGCTCTGGTCTGCCTCCGGCAAGACCGACTGGGAAATCGCCCAGATCACCGGCATCTCACAGGCGACGGTTCGTTTTCACTGGGCCAATATCTTCAAGAAGATGGGCGTGAACAACAAGCTGACCGCGACAATGAACGCAGTACGCCGAAAGATCATCGTGCCAGACACCCTGCGTCCGGCGCTTGCAGCGAGTGGGTCAGACCGCACACCCGTCTCCGGTTGATTTCGCCGCTACTCCTCCAGCATCGGCATGCGGTTCCAGGCGTCGAGGGCGGCGATCTTGTAGGCTTCGGCGAGGGTGGGATAGTTGAAGGTGTTTTCGACGAAATACTCCAGCGTGCCCTTCAAGTTGAGCACCGCCTGGCCGATGTGAATGAGCTCTGTGGCACCTTCTCCAACAATATGGCAACCGAGCAGGCGGCGGGTCTTCAGCGAGAAGATCATCTTCAGCATGCCGGAGTTCAGGCCCATGATGTGGCCGCGGGACGTCTCGCGGAAGCGGGCAATGCCGCATTCGTAGGGAATGCCGCGCTCCTTGACCTCTTCCTCCGTCATGCCGACGGTCGAAATCTCCGGCACGGCGTAGATACCATAAGGAAAGTACTCCGGCGGCTCATGGGCCTTTTCGCCCAAGGCATGACAGGCGGCAATGCGGCCCTGTTCCATGGATGTTGAAGCAAGGCTGGGGAAACCAATCACGTCACCCGCTGCGAAAATATGCGGAACCCCTGTTTGAAAGGTTTTGGGATCTGCTTTGATCCGGCCGCGGTGATCGACAGCCAGACCGCAGGCTTCCAGATTGAGGCTTCCGGTCGCCCCCATGCGGCCCGCCGCAAAGAGAACGACATTGGAACGGACGAGACGCCCGCCTTCCAGCGTGGTTTCGCAGCGGCCGGGACCCAGCTTGCTGATGGTCTCGACCTTCGAGCCGAAGCGCATGGCGATGCCCCGGTCCCGCAGCTCATGGGTAAAATCCGACACCAGCTCATTGTCGATGAAATCGAGCATGGTGTTGCGCGGCTCGACCAGTGTCACATGCACATCCAGGGCGGAAAAGATGGTGGCGTATTCCACCCCGATCACCCCCGCGCCGATCACCGCAATGGATCGGGGCAAATCCTCCAGTTCGAGGATATCGTCGCTGTCGAGGACGTATTTCCCGTCAAATGGCACATAGTCAGGGCGGAATGGCGCCGTGCCGACGGCAATCAGAAAGCGGTCGCCTGTGAAATGAAAGGTCTCACCCGCCTCGCCTTCCACCTCAATAGTCTTTTCATCGGTGAACTTTGCTTCGCCATAAAGGGTCGCAACCTTGTTGCGGGCAAACTGGTGCTCCAGCACTTCGATTTCATGATCCAGCGTGATGTGCAACCGGGCGCGCAAATCGTCAGCCGAAATGTCCTGCTTCACCCGGTAGGAGCGTCCATAGAAACCCCGCTCCCGCCAACCAGACAGGTTCAGGGCTGTTTCCCGCAAGGTTTTCGACGGAATGGTGCCGGTGTGCACGGACACACCGCCGACACGCCGACCGCGCTCCACCACCAGAACATCCCTGCCGAATTTGGCCGCCTGAATGGCCGCGCGCCGTCCTGCCGGTCCGCTGCCGATTACAATGAAATCGTAATGTTCCATGCCCGCCCCTGTTGCTTCGCGCAATCAAATTGCAGGCTCATCTTACAAAACGCAACGCCCGAGCCT
>JBNKOQ010000326.1:0-4233 GCA_050294735.1 Roseibium sp.
GAACATGTCCCTCGAAATTCCGCATTCCCGACCTTAATTATAGAGCCATGTCTTCTTTGCTGCGCCACAGAGCGGTCAACCTGCTCCAGTCCATCCTCCTCGTCGGCGGTATGGCTGCGATCGCCTGGATCATCGTTTCGACACTCTTCGACCCTGGAACGACGTTACTGATCGTGCTGGTCTCGATGATCGGTCTGGTGCTGGCGCCTCAGATGTCGAAAAAATTTCTGCTCTCCGCCTATGGGGCGCGGCGGTTGACGCTTGCTGAGTTTCCCGAAGGCGTCGCGATCCTGTCGGGACTTGCCCGGCAGGCCGGGTTGCCGCAGGTCCCGGCGCTTTATTACGTGCCGAGCCAGATGCCCAATGCCTTTTCCCTGGGGGCGCCCAAGGACAGCATGATCTGCGTCAGCGACGGGCTGCTGCGGCTTTTTGATCACCGCGAGCTCACCGGCGTGCTGGCCCATGAGGTGGCGCATGTCGCCAACCGCGATCTCCGGATCATGGGGCTGGCGGATGCCATGTCGCGCGCCGTCTCGCTGGCCTCGTGGGTCGGGCAGTTTCTTCTGATCCTGAACCTGCCGCTGCTGCTTGCCGGGGCGGCTTACGTGCCCTGGCACATTGTGATCTTGCTGATCTTCTCGCCGACGGTGATGGCGCTGTTGCAACTCGCCCTGTCGCGCACGCGCGAATTTGCGGCCGACCGGCGGGGAGCGGAGCTCACCGGCGATCCGGAAGGCCTGGCGTCAGCCCTGATGAAGCTGGAACGCAAGACCGGGCGGATGTGGGAAGAAATGCTGCTGCCCGGCCGCAGGATTCCGGAACCGTCACTGTTGCGCACCCACCCGCCGACGGAAGAACGGGTCAGGCGCTTGCGGGAGCTTTCGAAGCTCCACCACCCGCCGCAGCCCCGCGGCCCCTTGCGCGTGCCCGACATGCCTCCCCCCGGCACGCCCCGCTTCGGACGGTTTGGGGTTTACCGGTGAGGGCGAATGGATCCCCGCACAAGGCGGGGATGACGTTTGAGGAGTTTGCGAATCTTTAGACGCTAACACCCTCTCCCCATAGCCCTCGCCAGCAAATCACGCTATGCACTCGCTAACTGAGAACGAAACGGGAATCACTTTATGGCCTGGTCGCCGGAACAGGAAAAGGCATTGAGCGAGACAGCCAGCTGGCTGAAGCGCGGGGACAGGCAGGTGTTCCGCCTGTTCGGCTATGCTGGAACCGGAAAGACGACGCTTGCCCGGCATCTGGCCGAGGGCATTGACGGCGACGTCTGTTTCGGCGCGTTCACCGGCAAGGCGGCGCATGTTCTGCGGCAAAAGGGCTGTGAGGATGCGGGCACGATCCATTCGATGATCTACCGGCCGCGCTCTTCCAAGGAGGAAGAGGAAAGCGACGATGACACCGATGACGCGGGCCCGCAGTTCGCGATCAAGCGCGACAGTGCGGCGGCGACGGCCAAGCTGATCGTCATCGACGAATGCTCCATGGTGGATGAAGACCTCGGCCGCGACCTTCTGTCGTTCGGCACGCCGGTGCTGGTGCTGGGCGATCCGGCGCAGCTGCCGCCGGTCAAGGGCGGCGGTTATTTCACCGAGGCCGAGCCGGATGTGATGCTGACGGAAGTGCATAGGCAGGCGCAGGACAATCCGATTGTCCGCATGTCGATGGATATCCGCGAAGGCGGCAAGCTGGACTATGGCAGTTATGGCGAGAGCAAGGTGATCCACCGGCGGGACATCGATAAGGCGCAGATTCTCGGCTCCGATCAGGTGCTGGTCGGCACCAACAAGACGCGGCGGCTTTACAATGGCCGTATCCGCGAACTGAAAGAGTTCACCACGCCGATGCCGGCTGTCGGCGACAAGCTGGTCTGCCTGAGGAACGACAAGACCAAGGGGCTGTTGAACGGCGGCCTTTGGACGGTAAAGCGCCTGCGCCCGCCGCGCGGCAACACCCTGCGGTTCGATGTTATTCCCGAGGATGAAGCGGGCAAGACAACCGTCAAGGTGAAGGTGCTGCCGGCGATGTTCGAGGATGGCGCGGAGGCAATCCCCTATGCCATCCGGCGCAAGGCGGATGAGTTCGATTACGGCTACGCCCTGACCGTGCACAAGGCGCAAGGCTCCCAGTGGGACGATGTGGTTCTCTTCGACGAAAGCTGGGCTTTCCGCGAGCACAAGGACCGCTGGCTCTATACGGCGGTGACCCGCGCGGCGGAGCGGATCACGGTGGTGCGCTAGGGTTTGGACTCATAAATTTGATGAGAACGGCGCTTCAACTGGCCCAGAAAGGCCAGGCGAGTGTCGAAAAGCGGGCATTAGGTCTTTGGCCAGCCGCGTCTTTGGCCTGCCGCCCGGACTGACTTGCGCTGAGGCTGCGTGATCCGGGATTTGCGGGATGTGCAGCCGCCCAAAATGGCGGCTGCACCGGTTGTCGTCTGGTTATGAACCCGGGTCGAACGCAAGATTCAGCGTCGGATGACCGGTCTGCGGGTGGATATATTCATCCACGAACCGGAAGCCGTAGGCATCGTAGAACCGGCGTCCGATCGGGTTCTCCCTGAAGACGCCGACGGTCAGCTTTCCGCGAAGGCTGACGGCCTTGTCCATCAGCTGGCGTCCCATGCCTTTGCCGTGGAATTCGGGTGCCAGAAACAGGGCCCCGACTTCATTTCCGAGCAGGCTGATGAAGCCGACCACCTGACCATCTTTTTCCGAGACCCAGGTTTCCGCCTTGGGGAGATATTGTTCCCGGATGGCGGTTTCAGTTTCCTTCATGAAGCTTTTGCTCAAAAAGGGATGGGCGAGTTCGCTGGCTTCATACCAAACGGAGACAACAGGATCCTCGTCCTGCGGCGTATATTCTCTGATCATTTTTGAGATAAACCAATTGCTGTCCCGCAAACGTTCAAGATGCGGGTGAGACACGTCTGGATTGTTCCATTGGCGTCATGGATATAGGGTGCCAATGGTGTTGGGCTCGCTGTTGCGGCCCGGACTAATCAGGACATAAAATCTCCGTTGGGACTCCAGTATGAGTGATTTTCGCGGATTGGACAACCATTTGCCGGCATATGCTGTGGGAGAAAACATGCTCAACCGGGTCATACTCTATGTGCGCGATATGGAGGCGGTGGCCGCTTTCTATCAAAAGCATTTTGGTTACAAGGTTGCCCGGTATGAGGGCGACCGGATTGTCGACCTGTTTCCTGAAGACGGCGGTGCCACCATCATGCTGCATCCGGCTGGCAAAGGTCAGCGGGTGGGACAATCCACGGTGAAACTCATCTTTGATGTGGAAGATGTGCCCGGCTTCTGTGAGCGCTGTGCGCAAGACGGGCTGCAGTTCGGGCCGCTGCATCACGCCGACGGTTATGTTTTCGCCAATGCGAGAGATCCGGCGCAGAACCCGATTTCGGTGTCCGGCCGGGCCTCCCGGAAGGTCGATTAGCGCAACGCCCGGGTGTTCAGGTTCCATTCAGCTTCGATGGGCATAAAGCCTGTATTGCTTTGACCGTACCCGGTTGCAGAACGGGATAATATGAGGACTGACATGCCTTTCTTTTCAAATTTCTTCCGCGGTTTTGCCGCGCTTTTGTTGCTGGCAGCCCTTACCGGCTGCATGGAAACCCAGCAACGGCTGCAAACGGCGGCGGACCATAACGTTTTGAGCTACACCATCGGCAAATCCTATGCGGAGGTTGCTTCGCAGAAGGCGCTGGACGATCTGCTTTTGCGAAACAAGGCCTATGGCGAGATGATTTCACAGACCGCTTTGCCTGACGGCGATATGCTCTACCGGCATGCCAAGCCGGTGGAGGCGGTGCAGTCGGATTTTAATGTTGGCGGGCTGATAGGCCGCTCGAAAACCCGCTACAATTATTCGCTGTTTTATTTCCGGGTCGGATCCGACGGACTGATCAAGGATTACGCCAATGGCGTTCTGCCCGGCAGCGATGTGAGCTGTATGACCTATCTCGGAGATATTTTCAGAAATTGCGAGGATGCGCAGCTTCTGTCCAACGATATCGCCCGGCTTGATGCGGCCGTGAGGACCTCTAGCGGCCAAACACTGGCCTCCTGGCAACAGTAGTCCATTGCCTTTGTTGCCTCTTGCAGCATGGTGTAGGAACAGCTGCAGCCACAACAATCTAAAAAGTTGAGATCGCCCTTTCTAATTTCCAGTCAACCCATCCATAAAAACTCAAAGTATTTCAAATTCCAGGAC
>JBNKOQ010000327.1:0-4216 GCA_050294735.1 Roseibium sp.
GGAAGTCATGCGTCTGCCTTTGCTGGAACCCTCAATCCGAGGCCACTCAATACCAGATGGGTTACGGTTTCCTCGGCCGATTGGCGGAATTTTTTATCGTCCAGCCCTTTTCCGGTCAGAACCCGGATCTGCGTGTCGAAATCGGCGTAATGCTGGGTCATGGCCCAGATTGTGAAGATCAGCTGTACGGGATCGATGGCATCAATTTTCCCCGATCTTATCCAATGCCGGATCACATCGGATTTTTCGTCGACCAGGGTCTTGAGCTGGGTTTCCAGAATTTGCTGGATACGGGGTGCTCCCTGAATGATTTCATTGGCAAATAATCGTGATGCTTCAGGTATTTCTGCCGACATCTTCATCTTTTGATGTATATAGGCTGAAAGTTCGACAGCGGGATCTCCATCCGGATCCAGTCCACGCAACGGAGCCAGCCAGACGTCCAGAATATGGGCCAGTACCGCCTCGTAGATCACCGCCTTGGACGAAAAATAATACAGCAGGTTGGACTTCGACATGCCGGTCGCAGCCGATATTCTTTCGATGGTCGTGCCGGAGAACCCGAGACGGG
This sequence comes from Roseibium sp., assembly GCA_050294735.1. GTDB lineage: Bacteria > Pseudomonadota > Alphaproteobacteria > Rhizobiales > Stappiaceae > Roseibium. The sequence continues at coordinate 572 of JBNKOQ010000327.1, forward strand.
AAAACTCCTCCAACGCCGCCTCAATGATTTTTCGGCGGTTCTTTTCCTGGATCCGGCTAAGCCCTTTTACCGGTTTCTTGCGTGGGCTGATCATGCCCCTTCCCCGTTCTCGTCCAGTGCTGCCGTTGCTGCCGGGCGTATTCCAACACCAGCCAGTATGATCGACACCACCGTCCGCTTGGCTACATCAAATTGAGCGTCGCTCAAGGATTTCCCCTGATTCAACGTGTCGATCTGGTGATTGAAGTCGGCATAATGCTGGGTTGTCGCCCAGATCATGTAGAGAAGTGCCCGTGGATCGATGGGCGCCATCTTTCCTTCCGCTATCCAGCGGTCGATGACGGCGACCCTGGTCTGTGTCCATTCTCCAAGCGTTGTTTCCAGATAGTCCTGAATCACCGGCGCCTTGTGCAAGATCTCGTTTGCCCAGACTTTGGAGCCCATCGGATGCGAGCGGGAGATGTCCATTTTGGCATTGATGTAGCGGGTCAGTGCTTCTTCCGGATCGTCGCAATCGTCGAACGTGTCGGCGGCCTCCAGCCAAATCCGGAAAATATTCTCTACAACTTCCCTGTAAAGCGCTAGTTTTGTCGGAAAGTAATAGTGCAAATTGGCTTTCGGCAACCCTGCCCGCTCGGCAATCATGCCCGTTGTGGCACCCTTAAATCCATACTCTGCGAAAACCTCTTCTGCGGCCTCCAGGATGAGGCGTTCGTTTTCGGCACGGGTTGCAGTTTTGGTCATGGGTTTTGGTGCGGCTGTCCGTTGGCTAGAAATTGGTCATGCCGATTGAATTATCATCTTGACCGTTTGGTCAAGTCTTCATAACGTTACTTGACCGTTTGGTCAGGTTTTTCCGAACCCGTTGTGCCCGATGATTGAGGCGCCGGACAGGTATAAACAGGTCCAAACCTTCTAACACGAATGGGGCGTTCGAGCTTCGGATGTCTGAAAACAGGCATCGCTGCGAAGAAGCGCAGGTTGGGCATTGCGAAAAGAGCTGACGAAGGCTCTTGGAAGATGCCAAGGTGGGAACAGGCTGGATGGCGGGCTGAAAACTGCTGGCTCGAGAGGACCCTTCGAAGGTCAGTTCAAGCGGCAGGAAACAGGAAGCTGCCCGGCCAGATACAACAGCAATGCCGGCGTGACCGTGCCAGGGCGCCGCGAGGAGGACGTATGTCGAATTCGGCATCAGGTGCGACCAACAATCTCGAAGCTTTCTGGATGCCGTTTACGGCGAACCGCCAGTTCAAAAAAGCCCCCCGCATGTTTGTTGGCGCCAAGGACATGCATTACACAACGAGCGAAGGACGGCAGGTGCTGGATGGCACTGCTGGCCTTTGGTGCTGTAATGCCGGTCATGGCCGGCCGAAGATCGTGGAAGCCGTGCAAAAGCAGGTCGCTGAGCTTGACTATGCTCCGGCTTTCCAGATGGGCCATCCAAAGGCTTTTGAGCTGGCAGCCCGTCTTGCCGCCCTGATGCCCTCACCGCTGGACCACGTCTTTTTCACCAATTCCGGGTCGGAAAGCGTTGATACCGCGCTGAAGATCGCCCTCGCCTATCAACGCTCCATTGGTCAGGGCACACGGACCCGTTTGATTGGCCGGGAACGCGGTTATCATGGCGTCGGTTTCGGCGGTATCTCCGTCGGCGGTATTGTCTCCAACCGCAAAACATTCGGAACCATGCTGACCGGCGTCGATCATATGCGCCACACGCACGATCCGGAGCGCAATGCGTTCTCGCGGGGAATCCCGGAAAACGGGGCGGAATATGTCGAGGACCTGATCCGCATCATCCAGCTGCATGATGCCTCAACCATTGCGGCTGTGATCGTCGAGCCTGTCGCCGGATCCACCGGCGTGCTGATCCCGCCGAAGGGCTACCTGGAGCGCCTGCGCAAGATTTGCGACGACAATGGCATCCTGCTGATTTTCGACGAAGTCATTACAGGGTTTGGGCGTCTCGGCACCCCATTCGCCACGGATTTCTTTGGCGTGACACCCGATCTCGTCACTACCGCCAAGGGGCTGACCTCCGGCGTGATTCCGATGGGCGCCGTGTTCTGTTCGTCGGCCATCTACGATGCCTTTATGAACGGGCCGGAACATATGATCGAGCTGTTCCACGGTTACACCTATTCGGCCCACCCGATTGCCTGTGCGGCAGCGCTTGCCACCCTCGACACCTATGACGAGGAAGGGCTTTTGACCCGTGCCGCCGATTTGGCCCAGTATTGGGAAGACGGCCTGCATTCGCTCAAGGATTGCCCGAATGTCATAGACATCCGCAACCTGGGCCTGATCGGTGCCATCGAGTTGGAAGGGATTGCGGGAGAGCCGACCAAACGGGCGTTCTCGGCTTTCCTGAAAGCCTATGACGACGGGCTCCTGATCCGCACCACCGGAGACATCATCGCCTTGTCACCGCCGCTGATCATTTCGAAGGAGCAGATCGATGAGCTCTTTGACAAGTTGCGTGGTGTCCTGAACGCCATCGATTGATGCAGTCTTGCGGGCAGACGCCAGAGCGGCCGGTGCCGGTTGCGACCAATTCCGGGATCTGGCCACACTATCGTCTGCCTGCCACATCGTCCGCGAGCCCGGGCCCCCGTTATAGGAGATCCGGGCACCTGAATGAGGAGCGTAGATCATGAGCCGTGCTGAAGCTAAGTCCGAATTGCTTGTCGATGATGACCAGGTCCGTGTGACGCGTTTTGATTTTCCGCCGGGCGCCGAAACCGGCTGGCATACCCACGGCATGGATTATGTCATCACCGCGGTCACGGACTGCGACATGCTTCTTGAGGAGCCCGACGGCAGCACACGGAAGGCCTTTGTTGCCGCAGGCACTGCCTACAAGCGGACACAGGGCGTGAAACACAATGTTATCAACGGCGGAGACGCTCCCATGTCTTTCGTCGAAGTCGAATTGAAACAGGAGAATTGAAAATGGCGGCTCCAGGAGAGAACCTTCGGATCAATGGCAACCGGCTGTGGGACAGCCTGATGGACATGGCCAAGATCGGTCCTGGAGTTGCTGGCGGCAACAACCGTCAGACCCTGACCGACGAAGATGCCGAGGGCCGCAAGCTGTTTCAGAAATGGTGTGAGGACGCAGGGCTGACCATGGGTGTCGACACCATGGGCAACATGTTCATGACCCGTGCGGGAACCGATCCGGATGCCCTGCCCGTCTACATGGGATCACACCTCGACACCCAGCCGACCGGCGGCAAATACGACGGCGTCCTCGGCGTTCTTGGCGCGCTCGAAGCCGTGCGCACCATGAACGACCTTGGAATCAAGACGAAACATCCGATCGTCATCGCCAACTGGACCAATGAGGAAGGCACTCGCTATGCGCCCGCCATGCTGGCCTCCGGTGTGTTCGCGGGCATTCACACTCAGGACTGGGCCTACGACCGGGAAGACGCCGAAGGCAAGACATTTGGCGATGAATTGAAGCGTATCGGCTGGGTTGGCGACGAGGAAGTCGGCGCCCGTAAGGACAAGATGCATGCCATGTTCGAGTTGCATATCGAGCAGGGTCCGGTGCTGGAAGCCAAGGGCAGGGAAATCGGCGTGGTCACGCATGGGCGGGGCCTGCGCTGGATCGAGTGCGCGGTGACGGGCAAGGCGGCG
>JBNKOQ010000328.1:0-4206 GCA_050294735.1 Roseibium sp.
TGGCTGTAACAAGGCCTTTGAACGCTTCATTGGTCTGCCACAGAGCAAGATCTGTGGTTCAAGCGTGTATGATATCGCCAAGCCCGAGCAGGCTCAGGTTTATTATGACGCCGATGAAAAACTGATGCAGGCCGGCGGCATGCAAATCTACGATGCCGAGGTGTGCTACGCCAGCGGCGAAATGCGGGATGTGACCTTTCACAAGGCGGTTACCCGGGACCGCGTGACCGGCGAAGTCAATGGCCTGGCCGGAGCCATGCTGGATGTCACAGAGCGGAAACAACTGGAAGCCCGATTGAAAAGGGCAGCCGAACGGGATGCGTTGACCGGCGCCTATAACAGGCGGAAGTTTTTCGAGCTCAGCGGGGAGGCTGAAGCCCGGGTGCGGTCCAGCGGCGCACCTCTGTCGGTCTTTGTTATCGACGTCGACCATTTCAAACGGATCAATGACCGCTTCGGCCATGCCTGCGGTGATGCGGTGCTTTGCCATTTGGTGGCGTTGATGGAGGATGCACTGCCGCCATCCCATGTCTTGGCAAGAGCTGGAGGCGAGGAGTTCTTCTGTCTTCTGGAAGAGTGTGACCTGATCGGGGCTTATCGGGCCGCGGAGCACGTGCGGGAGACCCTCGCTGCCAGCAACCTCGATTTCGACGGGGTGTCGCTATCCGTCGAGGTTTCTATCGGGGTTACAAGCGTTGGCGCTGGGGAGGCTCTTGGTCAGGCGATTATTCGGGCCGATCAGGCATTGTACCGGGCAAAGAGCTTCGGCCGGAACCGGGTTGTCGCGGCCTGAGGAGGCTCACGGCTAAGGTCAACCTGGCGGTTGCGAGCTTGCGTGCTTTTTCCCAAGCGGCTAGATAGTCTTTCAGTGATAGTGAAATGTTCTCGGGGCGGGGTGAAACTCCCCACCGGCGGTATCGGGGCAACCCGGAGTCCGCGAGCGCTTCGCCGCTGTGACGGTGAAGGTCAGCAGATTCGGTGAGAGGCCGAAGCCGACGGTTACAGTCCGGATGTGAGAGAGCGATGGCAGGAGCCTGGCAGGTGCCGGGAGCCGCCATGATGTTCGTCCCGCGACCAATGCCCGGAGGGGAAGTGCGTTGACGGGATTGAATGGCATGAAAGTACCGCTGATCGCAGCCGGTCTTATGGTCCTGGCTGGTGCGTCTTTCGCGGCGGTCAATGTCGCTATCCAAACGGCGACCATGACACTTGGCATGCCATCTTCCTCGGTGGTGTTCTGGCAATATGCGGCGGCGCTCCTGTGTGCGTTGCCATGGCTTTTCCGGCGGGGGCTGACCGGTTTGGCCACACGCCGGCCGGGAATGCACATCCTGCGGATTGCCTTGGCTGTTGCCGGGGTTCAGCTGTGGGGCGCAGGGCTGGCTGTTGTTCCGATCTGGCAGGCGATCGCTCTTGTTATGACCTCGCCGTTTTTTGTCGTTCTGGGGGCATGGTTGCTGCTCGGCGAAAAAGTCGGCTTTGTGCGCTGGGCGGCAACGGCCATGGGGTTTGCCGGTGCAATGATCATCCTGGAACCCTGGTCCGAAGCGTTTCAGGCTGGGGCGTTGCTGCCTCTGGCTGCCGCTGCATTCTGGGCGGGGGCGTCGCTGATGACCAAAAAACTCACCGCGTTCGAACCGGCGGAGACCGTCACGGTCTATCTGCTGCTTCTCCTGACCCCGGTGAACTTTCTTCTCGCCTCGGCCGAGGGGTTCGTTCTGCCACAGGGGGTAGAGATTCTGGCCATTGCCGCGGCGGGGATCTTCACTGTGACCGCCAATTATTGCCTGACCCTTGCCTATTCCCGGGCGGACGCGGCCTATATTCAGCCTTTCGATCATCTGAAGCTGCCGCTGAACCTGTTGTTTGGCTGGCTGGCATTTCATTATGCTCCCAGCGGGCCTTTCTGGATCGGAGCCTTGATGATTATTTGCGCGTCGCTCTACGTCATGCATGATGAGCGTGCCAGGGCAGTGGAGAAACTGTCTGACGAGGAAGCGCCTGCGGGAGCCCGGGTTTGAGCGGAGTGGAATTTAACAGTCTATATGTCACCGTGACGGGCCGGGTGCAGGGGGTAGGGTACCGTGCCTGGTGCGCGCAGCATGCGGAGCGCCTCGGCCTTCATGGCTGGATTCGCAATCGCCATGACGGCAGTGTTGAGGCAATCTATCAGGGCCGCGGCGACCGGCTGGAGGAGATGCTCCGCCTTGCAGGTGAGGGCCCCAAATGGGCAAAGGTCGACGGGATACTGGCAACGCCTTGCGAACCGGCCCAGGTTGCCGGTTTTCAGCGCCGCCCAACCTATTAGGCACATTTCCATAAGCGCGAGAATACTTGCTGTCGGGCTGTCAGGGTTTGCCTTCAGATCTGCCGGGTCGGGCCGAAGATTTTCTCGAATTCCACCCGCAGCACGCTATCGTTCTCCGGCATCGTGACCGGGATGCCGAGATCGACGAGACTGGTCACGCCATGCTCCTGAACCCCGCAGGGCACGATCCCGGAAAAATGTTCCAGATCCGGTTCCACATTGAAGCTGATGCCATGGAATGTGACCCACTTGCGCAGCCTGATGCCGATAGCGGCAATCTTGTCCTCGACGTTTTTGCCGCGGTCCGGGCGTCTGACCCAAACGCCGACCCGGTCTTCCCGCCGTTCACCGCGGATGTGATAGTGCCAAAGGGCGTTGATGAGCCAGGCTTCCAGCGCTGCGACAAAGGCCCGGATGTCCTGGCGGCGGCGTTTTAAATCGAGCATGACATAGGCAACCCTCTGGCCTGGGCCATGGTAGGTATGCTGTCCGCCGCGCCCTATGCGGTGGACCGGAAACCGCTCCGGAGCGATGAGGTCGGCGTCGTTTGCGCTCGTCCCTGCAGTGTAAAGCGGGGGATGCTCGAGCAGCCAAACCCGTTCGCCTCCCTCACCGGAAGCGATTCGCGCCACGTGCTCTTCCATTTCGGCAAGGGCGGTTTCGTAGTCTGTCAGACCATCCGACACCAGCCACTCCACCGGTGAAGTGTTGACAAGTGGCCGAAAGTCGGGGCTGAGGCTGTCTCTTTGTGGAGCAGGCATTGGCTTGAGGCTTTTGCTGATTTTTTAAGATGGCAAGGCGTGTTAAGCATATATCCAAGGGATGCTTCTTGCGTCCAATACATATAGGCGGAACTGTGTGATGGCCACCTTCGATGAAATCAATGTCGATATTTCCGTCGTGCTCGGCGAATTCGAGATGCCGGTGCATCAGTTGCTGCGCATGGGCCGTGGTGCGGTGATCGATCTGGATGTCAACGAGGATGACGATGTGCGGATCTATGCCAACAACACGCTTGTGGCCAAGGGGCAGGTGGTTCTGCTTGGCGAACGGGTCGGCATATCGATTACGGAAGTCCTTCTGCGGGGTCCGGAAATCCGCCCGATGAGAACCGACGGGCCGCTTTGAGCAAGGTTCGATCCAGGCGAAGCAAAACTGCTGGGCATCTTTTTCCACCGGCTTGTGAAATAAACTGAAAAGCGCTCTTGCACAGCAGAATCCGTTTTGCTACATGGGGCTCCTCGTCGCCGAAAGGTGGCGACTACCAAAGGATGCGGTCGTGGCGGAATTGGTAGACGCGCAGCGTTGAGGTCGCTGTGGGCTAACCCCCGTGGAAGTTCGAGTCTTCTCGACCGCACCATCAATCACAAAGTTCAGTGATTGACTTCAAAAAGAAACCGGCTTCGTGCCGGTTTTTTTATTGCGTGAATTTCTGATTTTGCCCTGCAGACTGCCCTACTTTTCTATTTTCGGGTGTGCTGGTCTGCATACCACCAAATCCTTTGTATTCACCTGAGAGGGTGTGGTTCGAAACGGTGGGCATTGGCTATAGGGCAATCAGAGTTCTCACCGTATCCCTTATCTCAAAAGAAGCTTTACTCGTTCCATCTTGGGGGGCTGTACCAAAGTACAGGGCCAAATGGCGGCTTCTGCGACCGGAAGCGATTGAAGGCTGATCTGCTGTATGGAAGACTTTGAACCGGGAGGGAAAATGCGCCGGTTCATCTTGTTTTTCGTCAGTATTGTGCTTGCCGCATCGGGATTTTCGGAGCGCGCGGAGGCTCTTGACCGGGAGCAGGTTGCCAAGCGGATCGACCCGCCGTACCGGCTTGGCGAAAGCATTGGCGATAGAAGCTGGGAGCTTATCAATTTGGATGGGCGGCTGGCAGGCTATGCTT
>JBNKOQ010000329.1:0-4136 GCA_050294735.1 Roseibium sp.
TCAAAATCAGCAGCCAGAGTGCTCACAATCATGTTTGTGGCTGCACGAAATGCTGGAAACCGAAAGGTGCCGTCTTCAGTCAGATTGCCGTGGTGCCGCGTGATTCCGTGGCTGTAACCGCCAATGCCGACAAGCTGCAGATCGTTAACCCGGATGCGCCGATCCAGCGTTATGCCTGCAAGGATTGCGGTGTGCACATGTATGGCCGGATCGAAAATGCTGAGCATCCGCTCTATGGCCTGGATTTCGTCCATACGGAACTGTCTTCGGAAAGCGGCTGGTCTCCGCCTGAATTCGCGGCCTTTGTATCGTCGATCATAGAATCCGGTTATCCGCCCGCCAAGATGGATGCTGTTCGTGGGCGTCTGCGCGAGCTGGGTCTTGAGCCCTACGATGCCTTGTCGCCGCCAATCATGGACTTGATCGCGACACACGTGGCCAAGAAATCCGGCGCGCTAGCAGCTTAACGTCCTGATATACCGAAAAAAGGGCAAAGGCGCGATCTTGCGGGAAAGCGCCTTTGCAATCTCATCAGCTGCAGTTAAGAGCTGGCCGGTGTCAGACGATGCTGCCGAGCTTCATCGCAACACTCATGTCACCATCGACCTTCAGCTTGCCGCCCATGAAGGCTGCCGTGGGGTTCAGGTCACCAGACAGGAGTTCCGATAGATCTTCTGGAGAGATGCCTACGGTACAATCGGCTTCCGCGTCGTCGTTGCTGACTGTCGAGCCTTGCACGAAAATCTTGCCGGTTTCGCCGAGATCGAATTTAACGCTCTCCTCGATTCCGCCGCCCGCAACTTTTCCCTTCACGGCTTCTGTCAGTTCTTCCAGGCTCATAACGTTTTCTCCTTGAGTTTCCGGCGGCAGTCCCGCCTGCTTGGAATCGAACAAACATGACCTTTACGTAACCGTCAAGTCCGAACTGGTCGGCTAGGGCGTTTCTTTCGCGCAGGTCGACGCGAACCTGCCCTCCGGTCTGGGCGATTCGTCAGAGCTTCTGACGAATATAAAGGATCAGCTGAGTTTCGAGGCAATCACCCAGCTCGCCGTCATGGCAAGACCGAAGACGAGCGGTGCCACCCATATGGGGAGCAGGCCAACGGCTCCAAGCAATCCTGCCACCACCGAGATCGCCAGGGTGACGAGGCGGATCAGCCGGTCTTGCTTTTTGATGGTGCGGGTAAGCATGAAAAGGTCGGACAGCGGCGCGAGCAGCCCGTCGTGGAGAGTGGCGAGCAGCGCGCCATGACTTTCCGGATTCATGGAGAGCGAAAAGATACCTCTCCGGTTGTTCGCTGCGGCACTGACAAAGAAGCCTGTCTTGGTCTCTGTGGCAGACTGTGCGACTGCAAATCGATCAGCTTGCCGGACATTGGAGTGAACGTTGCCGATTTTGAGTTTCTGGCAGAAGCTGTGTGCTGTTTGCGGCTCCATCCCGGTGACAAGCAGTGTTTCAAGGCCATTGCTGTGCAGCCCGGTGATGGCTTGTGAAGCCTGAGGATGAATAGCTGCCTCAAGGGCAATCATTCCCACGGCCCGCTGGCCAACGGCAACGATCAGGCAGGTTTTGCCGGAAGCTTGGATTGGCCGGCACAGCGAGTTGGCTGTGAAACAATCGACCTTCAGTTCTTTCATCAGATCGGCGTTTCCGACGGCTACGGATTTGCCCCCGATCATCGCGACCATCCCAAGTCCGGGAACTTCTTCCCACTCATCCGGATTGCTGACCGGCACGGACCAATCCGCAGCAATGGCACGGATGGCAGCACCGAGGGGATGTTTGGCATGCTTTTCCGCGGTTGCTGCCACAGCCAGAAGCGGTTCTGGCCGGTTGTCGAAGGCATGAACGTCTGTCACCACATGGTCGTCGCTCGAGAGGAGAGAAGGCCTGTCGAACACAATCATATCGCCGTCTTCCATTGAGGCGATGGCATCCGGTCCGTTTAGCTCCACACCGATGCGCCGCGCTTTTGCCAATCCGGCACGCTGGCTGAACGAACGCTGGAGCTCCGGTGCATAGGGCCATGCCAGCGCAAGCACAGCGGCTGATATGGTCATCGCCAAGGCGCCATTCCCGGCTATCAGCCAGGCTCCCCCAGCGGCACAGCTTAACAGACAGGTTCCAAGAGCCTGATGAATTGTATGCGTTTCTGCCGGCAGGTCTGCTGCAAACCGTGGCCGGATCTCCAGGGCAATCCCCCGTCCCCCTGCAAGACAGGCGGCCGCGAACAGCGGCGCTTGCAGTACAGCGGGATCCGCACCGGAGAGGTAGAAAGCGAAAGCACCGGCAGCCATGAGCAATGACGCTGCTACAGTAAGTGCGTCGAGATGGTTAAGGGGTCTGTCCCTGAGGCGCCAGATGAGCAGAGCAAGACCTGCCGCAAGTGCCAGCAACAGAACCATTGTTGTGAAACTGGGTGACAGGAGCGGCTCGACCGTCAGGCGGGTTGCGGGAAGCACCAGTAGTGAGGCAGCCAGCAAGAACGCGCTTCCCGCAGACAACAGGCGGGGAGGTCTGGGGAATTGAATCATGTTCATGAATTGGCCCGGGAGAGAAATTGTCGGCGCTCCGAATGCGGGAATAAGCAGTTTTGGAAGACCCGCAGATTTACGGATATCCGTCTCTATAGCTGGTTATCAGAAACGGTTGGCCAAATTTAAGGCGTCGGGAGTTCAAATCAGGCAAGGATGTGTCACGAGTGCGTCAAAAATATGCAATTGGCAGTTTCATGCAACGTCGAAATCAGTTATACTGTCCCTACGTAATTTAGGAAGGTCCGCGGTATTTAGGGGCCGGGCGTCTTTAATCTGAGATGTAATCTATTTGTTTCAGTCAGGAGGGGGCATGCCCCCTCCTTTTTTATTCCCGCACAATTCCTGTTAAAAACTTCGGGCGCAGCGTCAAAGGCTGGCGCGCGACAGAAGCTCCATCGACGGCATAAGGTCGAGCAGTTGCCGTGTGTAGTCGTGTTGCGGGTGTTCATACAGCGCGTCGCAATCAGCGACTTCGCAAAGTTCGCCATGACGCATGACGCCAATTCGATTGCACATCTGCCGGATCACCGCCAGATCATGGCTGATAAACAGCATGGTCAGGCCGAGTTCTTCCTGAAGATCCTTCAGGAGATTAAGGATCTGTGCCTGGATCGACACATCGAGGGCTGATGTCGGTTCATCGCAGATCAGGAAGCGCGGACGCGTTGCCAGGGCTCGTGCAATCGAGATTCTCTGACGCTGGCCGCCGGAGAACTCATGCGGAAATTTTTCGCCGGCCGCTGCGCCAAGGCCGACATGGTCCAGAAGGTCGGCCACGATCTGGCGAACTTCCGAGTTGGACGATGCCAACCTGTGGAACTTGATCGGCTCGGCAATGATATCACGCACCCGCATGCGGGCATTCAGGGATGAGAATGGATCCTGAAAGATCATCTGCATCTGCCGGCGCATTGCCAGGACCTGCCGGCGGTCTGTCAAGGAGGTCAGCTCCTGACCGGCAAAGAGAATAGATCCCCCTGTCGGGTGATAAAGGCCGGTGATCAGGCGGGCGATTGTCGACTTCCCGGAGCCGGACTCGCCGACAAGACCGAATGTCTCACCCTGTTCGATATCGAAGCTTACCTTTTTGACGGCCTCGAAGTAACGCCGCCTCGATGGAAAGATCGATCCGCGGGTCTCAAAGCGCATCTCCAGATCGCTCGTCTTGAGCAAGGGACCGGAGACTTTTGCATAGTCCCGGGATTTGCCGAGCCAGTGGGTTGAAATGTCGATGTGCCTGGTTGGCGTGCCTGCTTTCTCGATGTAGTTGACGACAGGAAAGCGGTCGATACGGACGTCGGGCCGGGGAACTGCCGATATGAGGCTCTGGGTATAAGGGTGCTCCGGCGCTCCCAGAACCTGTGCGGTCTCGCCATACTCAACCAGCTTGCCATGATACATGACGGCGACGTGGTCGGTTATGTCGGCAATGACACCCATGTCATGGGTGATGACCATCATCGCAACATTGCGCTCCTCGCAGAGCTTTTTCATCAGCTCAAGGATTTGCGCCTGTATCGACACATCGAGTGCGGTTGTCGGCTCGTCGGCGATTACCAGCTCCGGTTCGGCGCAAAGGGCAAGGGCAATCACAACCC
>JBNKOQ010000330.1:0-4117 GCA_050294735.1 Roseibium sp.
CACATCAAAGTCTACGATATTGCAGCAAGCGGCAGCGCCTCAAATGGCGGTCTGTTCCATAAAATCACTCCTGGGATGGCCGATGGCTTCCGGCTCGACTCGAACGGCAACATCTGGTCGTCTGCAGCCGATGGCGTCCACTGCATTGATCCGGACGGCGAGCTGCTTGGTAAGATACTGGTCCCGGAAATGGTTTCCAACGTCTGCTTTGGCGGGCGTGAGAAACATCAGCTTTACATAACCGCGACCACCAGCATTTACCGGATCTCATTGAACGCTAAAGGCATCCAAGTCCCCTGAGCATGGGAATCAGACTGTTGTGCCCGGAGCAAGCCGCGTCGGCGTGATGATCACGTCGTCGGCTTGCTCGCCCCGGACGCGGGCGATCAAGGCATCCGCCGCTGACTTGCCCAAGGCCTGTGTGCTGACCACAGTCGTGGTCAGCCGCTGCGGCAGGATGGACGCGACCTCCATCGAGCCCCAGCCGGCAATGCCAATGTCCTGGGGAATTCGCATCCCCTGAGACTGGCAATAAAAGATGCCTCCGATAGCCATGGCATCGTCCTGATAATAGATCACATCCAGTTCCGCGTTGCGGTTCAGGATGGTTTCCGTGCCGTAGAACCCTGCATAAAAGCCGGATCTGTCGTTGAGAACCTCCTCACAGGCCAGCGACAGTGAGGCCGATCCCAGGGCCGCGCAAAACCCCTTTTTGCGCAACGCGCCCAACCCTGGCGCCAAGGCATCCGCTCCCACATAGCCGATCCGGGTATAGCCTTTGCCCAGGATATATCGCCCCATTTCATGGCCGCAATCGAAGTGATTGAAGCCGACCGACATATCTATCGGACTGGTGTTCAAATTCCAGATTTCAACAATGGGTATCTGCCGGGCCTTTAGAAGATCCCGGGTCGCCCTGGTGTGACTGTGACCGCTCAAAATCAACCCGGCCGGCCGCCAGGACAGAATGTTCCGGATCCAGGTCTCTTCCGTTTCCGCCGAATTTTCATGTGCCCCGATCATTGTCTGATAGCCCAGCTTCGCCAGAGCATTGTTGATGCTGTCAAGCACCGTACCGAACAAGCTGCTCGACAAATAGGGAACGCTGACACCGATGATCGTCGAGGTCTGCTCTGACCCGAAAGCCGCCGCGATACGGTTTGGCACATAGCCCAGGCGCTCAACCTCGCGCATCACCTTGTCCCGCGTGTCCTCCGAAAACCCTGAGGAATTGCGCAGAACCCGGGAGGCGGTCATCTTCGAGACCCCCGCGGCTCGCGCCACTTCCGAAAGGTTCACACTTCCGCGTTTTTCACGTTTTGCCACCAGCCGACCTTTGCTTGGTTTGGAGAGTTACCGATAACATTTTCCTTGACTCATCGCAAAAAGAAGATCTAATCAAGTTACCGGTAACGTGCTCAAGAACGTGCCGCAAGATGCTTTGGGAGGAGCAACTATGGCCGCATCTGCGTCCGGTCTGTTTTTTGATGAAATCGTAAAATCATTTGGCGGAACAAAAGCGTTGCGCGGTGTATCGATGCATGTCGGCCGCGGCGAAATCGTCGCTTTGCTCGGCGAAAACGGCGCCGGAAAATCTACCCTGATCAAAGTGCTTGGCGGCATCCACACACCGGATTCCGGGCAAGTTAAAATCGATGGCGAACCCTACACCCACAAACCTGGCAGCACGAATCAGAGCCAGTCTGTCGCATTTATTCATCAGGATCTGGGGTTGATCGAGTGGATGAGTGTCGCTGAAAACATGGCGCTCGCCCAGGGCTATACCCGGAAGCTTGGCCTGATCGACTGGAACGCCGCGAACGAGCGTGCGACGGAAGCGCTTGCCAGGGTCGGCTGCGATTTCGATCCGACAACCCGTGTATCGGATCTGAGTCGGACGGAAAAATCCCTCGTCGCCATTGCAAGGGCGCTGGCCGTCGAATGCGACTTTCTGGTTCTCGATGAACCCACCGCCAGCCTGCCGACAAACGAGGTGGAAAAGCTGTTCGCCGCGCTGCGTCCTTTGCGCGACAAAGGTGTCGGCATGATTTATGTCAGCCACCGCTTGGATGAAATTTTCAAAATCGCCGACCGGGTCTCCGTGCTGCGGGACGGCATGATGGTTGGCATGCGCGATGTTGCCCATGCAACCGCCGAAGAGCTGGTCAGTTTGATTGTCGGGCGCAAGGCCCGCGAAATCGTCCGACCGAAACTCAATGCCGGCAAGACAATGCTGCAGGTCTCGAATCTCTCGACAGGTGCCATCGGCCCAGTCGATTTTGAGGTTCACCAGGGTGAGGTCGTCGGCCTCGTTGGACTTCGCGGTGCTGGCCATGAAGAGATTGGGCGCTGCTTGTTTGGCGAGTTGCCGCTTGAAGGTTCGGTGATTCTTGCGGGAGCAGCCCCGGACTTGTCTTCCCCCCGGGCGGCGATGAAGTCGGGCGTTGGGCTGGTGGCACGTGACAGGGTCGTCGAATCCATAGCTCCTTCACTGTCCATCCGCGAAAACGCCTTCATAAATCCCGAGGCGACCGGCCGGTCCATGTTGTCCTTCATGAGCACCAGCAAAGAAGACGCGGCAGCCATGAAAATGGGCTCGGAGCTCGGCCTGTCGCCAAACGATCCGACGCTTGCAATCGAGGCGCTCTCCGGAGGCAATCAGCAAAAGGTGATCGTTGGCCGGTGGTTGGCGACCGATCGTAAGCTCCTGATCGCCGAAGATCCGACAGCCGGTGTCGATGTCGGCGCCAAAGCCGAGATTTACGCACTTCTCTTTGAAGCCCTCTCACGCGGCATGGGCGTTCTTGTCGTTTCGACCGATTTTGAAGAAGTCGCCAACATCTGCCACCGCGCCATCGTGTTCAGCCGGGGGAAGGTGGTGAGTGAAATACACGGGGTCAACCTGTCCACCGAAACCCTTATCCAGGCCGCCTCCGCGGGCGAAGCAACCAGGGCAGCACAAAAAGAAGACAGCCATGCAATCCATTGAATCGAATGCCTTAGAGCCCACCCGTGCCGAGTTGCGCGGACTAACCGCCGGCAAGAAGCTGATCCGCCTCGCCCCGACATACGGCCTGGTTATTCTGACTGCTGTTTTGCTGGTGCTGTTCTCGATCCTTTTGCCGAACACATTCCCGACAATGCTTAACTTGCGGGCCATCATTTCGGACAAGGCGATCATCGCGATCCTCAGCCTTGCGGCGATGATACCGATGGCCGCAGGCCGGATCGACCTGACCGTCGGCTACGGTATTGTGCTTTGGCACATTCTGGCGATTTCATTGCAGACGCTCTACGGCGTTCCCTGGCCCATGGCTGTCCTGATCGTTCTTGTACTGGGAGCAATTGTTGGCTTCCTGAATGGCCTGCTGGTGGAGATCGCAAAGATCGATGCGTTTATCGCGACGCTTGGAACCGGAACCGTTCTCTACGCCCTGGCCCTCGCCCACACGGGCGGACGGCAGATGGTCGGCGTTTTGCCACAGGGTTTTTATGACATAAACGGCACTTTTATCTTCGGCTTGCCGATTACCGGTTTCTACGTTCTGGCGATCACCATCGCCATGTGGCTCATCCTCGAATACACGCCGATTGGCCGGTATCTCTATTCCATCGGAGCCAATCAGCGGGCGGCTGAACTGAACGGCATTCCAACCCGCAAATACGTTATCGGCGCCTTTGTCACCTCCGGGCTGATGACCGCGCTCGCCGGCGTGCTTCTGGCCTCCAAACTCCGTATCGGTCAGGCCAGCGTCGGGCTGGAATTTCTGCTGCCGGCACTGGTGGGCGCGTTCCTCGGTTCAACGACAATCAAGCCCGGACGGGTCAACGTCTGGGGCACAATCATCGGCGTTGCCATTCTGGCGATCGGTATTTCGGGAATCCAACAATTCGGCGGCTCGTTCTGGGTCGAACCGATGTTCAACGGCGTGACGCTGCTTGTGGCCATCGGCATAGCCGGTTACGCGCAGCGCCGGAAAGGCGCCGCGAAGAAATGATTTCACAGTCAGCATTCAGGGAGGAAACCATGCTGAAACGAACATTTTTGAAAACACTGCTGGCAGCGACCATGCTGCCGGGGCTCGGATTGGCATCCGCGACTGCCGAGATGGCCTGG
>JBNKOQ010000331.1:0-4115 GCA_050294735.1 Roseibium sp.
CCCGAGCCGCACAGGCGGTTCATGGTGGTGCCGGGGACCGTTTCCGGCAACCCGGCCAAAAGCGCCGACATGCGGGCGACGTTGCGGTTGTCTTCCCCCGCCTGGTTGGCGCAGCCGTAAATCACTTCATCGACAGCGCCCCAGTCAACGTCGGGATTCCGTTCCATCAACGCCTCAATCGGAATGGCTCCGAGGTCGTCGGCACGGACCGAGGAGAGGGCGCCGGCAAAACGGCCGAAAGGGGTGCGGATATAATCGCAGATATAAGCCCGTTGCATGGTCATTCCCTTATTGCTGGCCTTCGTGGGCGGCTTTGGTGCGGGCGTGCAACTCGCGCAGGACGTCCAATTCTTCAGCCGTTGGAGCCGGAGTTTCGGTTACAGTCTCCCCGAACTTCGCTTTCCAGCCGACGGTCTCGCTGACCTGTTCCCGGGTCACTCCGGGATGAAGCGACTTCACGGTAAACTCTTTGGTCACGGGGTCCGGCTGCCAAATCGCCAGGTCGGTGATCAGCTGGGTCGGTCCTTTGGTCGTGACACCGTGCTGGGCCCGGTCATCGCCGCCTTTGCCATGGCCAAGCGACGTGATGAAGTCGAGCTTCTCGACGAACCCGCGCAGGGACTGCTTCATGGTGATGAAGATTTCACCGCAGGAAATCGCGATTTCAGGGGCTCCGCCACCGCCGGGCAGGCGCACCTTGGGCTTGTCGTAATCGCCAACAACGGTGGTGTTGATATTGCCGAATTTGTCGAGCTGCGCGCCGCCCAGGAACCCGACTGTGATCCTGCCGCCCTGAAGCCAGTAGCGGAACATTTCCGGCACGGAGACGGTGTTCAGCGCCGTGTCGCAGAGCTCGCCGTCGCCAATGGATAGCGGCAGTACGGTCGGCGCGGTGCCGATGGTGCCGCTTTCATAGATCAGGGTGATGTCCGGAGCATGGGTCAGCCGGGCCAGATTGCAGGCCGCTGACGGCGCGCCAATGCCGACAAAACAGACATCGTCGTTGGAAAGAGCGCGTGCGGCGGCAACGGTCATCATTTCGGTTGGAGTGAATGTGCTCATATCCGTTCTCCTCAGCCTTGCGTCTTCAGATGGGTGACACGTGACGCAAAGACGTCAGGCGTCTGATCGAGCACATGTTCTTTCATCCAGGCGGTGAAGGCGTCGCGATCAGCTGCGACTTTGTCCCAGGCCAGATAAGCCGCATTGTCACGGCCATAATATCCCTGGGCATAGGATGGATGAGCACCGCCGGGAACAACGGCAATCGAAGTCACCGTCCACGATGGCAGCACGGTCGCGTTGGGCGAGATGTCATCGAAGTCGTCCACAATCTCCTCGACGGTGACGATCGAGCGTTTCGCTGCGAGCACGGCTTCCTTCTGGACGCCGGTGATGCCTTCCAGAAAAATGTCGCCCTTGCGGTTCGCTTTCAACGCATGAATGACGGTGACATCGGGGCGGAGCGAGGGAACAGCGGCCAGCTTTTCCCCGGTGAAGGGACACTCGATGAACTTGATGTTCGGATTGACCCTGGTCAGCTCCGCGCCGCGGTAGCCACGGAAAATGGCGCAAGGCAGGCCCGATGCGCCCGCTTCATAGGCATTGGCCATGGCAGCATGGCTGTGCTCCTCGATTTCCAGCTGATGTGGCCAGCCGTTTTCCAGCGCATCGCGGAAGCGGCGCAAAAGTCCGACGCCGGGATTGCCCGCGAAGGAAAAGATCATTTTCCGGACGCACCCCATGCCGATGAGCTGATCGTAGATGACGTCGGGCGTCATGCGGATCACCGTCAGATCCTTGCGTCCCTGCCGGATCACTTCATGCGCCGCGGCATGCGGTATCAGATGGGTGAACCCTTCGAAGGCGACGCTGTCGCCGTCGTTCAGGTTCTCAGAGACGGCATGGGCCAAAGACTGGAATTTTGCCATGGTTCCTACTCGTTGATCTCACAGCACGGCCCGCGTCAGGCGCGGGCCGATCGATGATGACTTGGTGGTTAAACGTCGAAGAAGACGGTCTCGTTGTCGCCCTGCATGTGGATATCGAAGCTGTAGACGACTTCGCCGTTGTCTTCGCTGCGCTTGGCGATCAAGGTTTGCCTGCGGTCCTCCTGCTCAATCAGGTTGAGAACCTGGTCGGCAGCATTCGCGTCGGCTTCATCTGAAAAATAGACACGTGTCTGCAATCCGATGTTGATGCCGCGCGCGACGATCCAAAGGCTGATATGCGGAGCCTGAATCTTGCCGTTGCGCCCTGGAACAGGACCCGGCTTGACCGTCTCGATGGTGTAGACACCGGTCTCGAAGTCCGAGCAAATCCGGCCCCAGCCGCGGAAGTCTTCCTCGACCGGCTTCTGCTGGCGGTCTTCCGGGTGGTTGTATTTGCCTTCCGAATTGGCCTGCCAGCTTTCCAGCAGAACATCGCGAACTGGTGTGCCCGTGCCGTCGATGACACGGCCGACAATCTTGATGCGCTCGCCTTTGGTGTTGGGGCCGGCGACTACATTGGTGAAGTTCTGTTCGAAAATATCGAACCCGGCATAGGCAGGGGCAAGGCCGATGTGAACATAGGGGCCTGCTGTCTGGCTGGCCGTTTCCTTGAAATAATTAAGCGGCTGGACCATGGATCAGTTTCCTTCCAGACGGTTTTCGAAAAGGGTCGAACGGCGTCCGCGCAGTACGATATCGAATTTGTAAGCACGGCAGTCGAGCGGAATGCTGGCGTTCAGATCCATCGGGGCGACCAGACGCTTGATGGCCTCTTCGTCGGGAATGGTTTTGACGATCGGGCAGATATCGATCAGCGGGTCACCTTCGAAATACATCTGGGTGATCAGGCGCTGGCTGAAGGACGGGCCGAAGATCGACAGATGGATGTGGGCCGGACGCCAGCTGTTGACGTAGTTGCGCCAGGGGTAGGGGCCGGGTTTGATGGTCCGGAAGAAGTAGTAGCCGTCCTCATCGGTCAGGCAACGTCCGCAGCCGCCGAAGTTCGGATCGATTGGCGCCAGGTAGGTGTCTTTCTTGTGCCGGTACCGTCCGCCGGCATTAGCCTGCCAGGCTTCGACCAGAGTGTTGGGCACACCCTTGCCGCTTTCATCGATCACACGCCCATGAACGATAATGCGCTGGCCGATCGGCTCGCCATCCTTTGCGTAGTTCAGGATCATGTCATGATCGAGCTCACCGATGTCGTTGTGATTGAACACCGGACCGGTCATTTCCGACAGGGACTGCTCCAGCGACAGCAGCGCCTTCTGCGGCGAGCGGGTTACGGAGGTTTTGTAGATCGGCGCGTAGGCAGGCGGATGCATGCTCCGGTCGCGCTGGAAGTATTCTCCAGGTGTGCGGACCATCCGGTCGATGTTTGGTCGTTCAATCTTCATGGGTCTCTCCCAGTAGCTGAATGCCGGCAAGGCATTCCTTTGCGCCCCTCCTGAAGAAGCTCAAACTTGTTTTGTCATTCCGGCCAAGGTTTCCTTGGCGATCTTGATAGCTGTGTTTGCTGCCGGAACACCTGCATAGATTGCGACATGCATGAGAATCTCACGAATGTCCTCCGCGGTTGCTCCGGTGTTTGCTGTGGCTCGGATATGCATGGCGAGTTCCTCATGATGGCCAAGGGCCGCCAGAAGGGCAATCGTCACGATAGAGCGCTCGCGTTTTGTGAATGTGTCGTCAGTCCAGACGGTGCCCCAGGCGCTTTCCGTGATCATCGTTTGAAAATCGGTGTCGAATTCCGTCATGTTACCGTTGGCGCGGTCGACGTGAGCATCACCCAGTACCTGGCGCCGTGTGGCCATTCCGGCTTCGTAGCGTGATCCCTTGGAGCGTTTAGACAAGACGGTTCTCCTGAATGAAACCGATGATGGCCGCGACGAGGTCATCGGGGCATTCGATGCATGGAAGGTGTCCGGCACCCTTTATGGGAACGTAGCGGGCTCCCTCGATCAACCGCGCTGTTGCCCGCACCAGCTCCTCGGGAGTTGAACCGTCCTCGGTGCCGCAGACGCAAAGCGCCGGCAGGGTGAGCCGGGATGTCGGCTCTGTGTAATCCGTGTCCCGAATAGCGGCGCAGGTTCCGATGTAGCCCTGTACGGGAGTGCGTGTCAG
>JBNKOQ010000332.1:0-4101 GCA_050294735.1 Roseibium sp.
GGGGCGGAAAAAACGCGGCACTCTTTGAATGCCGCGTTTTGTGTCTCATCTCTGCTTATGCTGGAGGAAATTAAACCTCGCCGGAAAGGGCCTTGTCGAAAATCTCCAGAGCACCTTCCTTGGTGAGTTCCACCGGGTTGCCACCTGCGGTGGGATCAACGACTGCCATGTCGGCAATCAACTCGCGTTTTTCGCCATCGACGAAAAGACCTGCCAGCGTATGCGGCACATCCAGATCGGCACGCAACTTCAGGATGGTTTCAAGGATGCCCTGATAACCTCCCTCTATCCCCAGGAAGCCCGCCAGGCGGTCGAACTTCCCTTCAATAGCGGTTTTGTTGAACTGCAGTACGTAGGGCATGAATACGGCATTGGTCATGCCATGGTGGGTGTCGTAAAGGGCCCCGACCGGATGTGACAGGGAATGGATGGCTCCCAGTCCTTTCTGGAAAGCCACGGCCCCCATGGCAGCTGCGCTCATCAAGTGACCGCGGGCAACCAGATCGTTGCCGTCTGCGGCAACTTTTGGCAAGTTTTCCAGAACCAGGCGGATACCCTCCACGGCGATGCCTTCCGACATGGGGTGGTAGAAAGGTGATGAGTAAGCTTCCAGACAATGCGCCAGAGCATCCATGCCGGTGCCGATGGTGATCATGCGTGGCATGCCTGCGGTCAGTTCCGGGTCGCAGATCACGGTCGCTGGCAGCATCTTCGGATGGAAGATCACCTTCTTCGTGTGCGTTTCGGAGTTGGCGACAACGCCGGCGCGGCCGACTTCAGAACCGGTGCCTGCAGTGGTCGGGACCGCGACAATCGGTGCAATGCCGTTTTCGTCGGCGCGGGTCCACCAGTCGCCAATGTCTTCGAAGTCCCAGATCGGGCGGCTCTGACCGGACATGAAGGCGATCAGCTTGCCAGCATCGAGGCCGGATCCGCCGCCAAAGGCGATGACCCCATCATGGGCACCGGCTTTGTAGGCTGAGACACCAGCTTCGATGTTCTTGTCGATCGGATTGGGTTTGACCTCGGAAAACACAGCGGCATTGAGGCCTGCTGCTTTCAGGTCGGCGATGGCGTCTGCAACCATCGGCAGGCCCGCGAGGCCGGGGTCGGTGACCAGCAGCGGGTTGGACATGCCAGCGGCCTTGACGGCCTCGGGTAGCTCCTTGATCCGGCCAACGCCAAAGCGAACGGCTGTCGGATAGGACCAGTTGACGGAAGGAAGTGCGCTCATGGCAATAACACTCGTCTAGGATGACAATAATGTAAGATCGAACTTAGTGTTCGATCTTGAAGTGATAGGCTTTGGGCCGGGTCAGGTTATGGAAGCCGATTTCCGACATCGCAGCGCCTTTTCCGGTATCTTTCACACCCGTCCAGACAAGGCCGGGATCGACGTAGTCGCAACGGTTCATGAAGACGAGGCCGGTGTCTATCTGATCGGCAATCGTGGAAGCCGCATCGGCATCCTCGGTCCAAAGCGAAGCGGTCAGACCATAGGGGCTGTCGTTCATGAGCTGGAGGGCTTCTGCGTCGTCTTTCACTTTCATGATGCCAACAACCGGGCCGAAGCTCTCTTCGCGCATCACCGACATCTGGTGATCGACGTTGGTGAGCACTTGCGGCGCAAGGTAGGGGGTGCCCGCCTTGTCAGCCTCGAACTTGGACGTATCAATGTGGGCTTTGGCGCCCTTGCGCAGGGCTTCCGCTGTCTGTTCACGCACCCAGTCCGCGAAGCGTGTCTGGGCCATAGGTCCCAATGTGGTGGCTTCGTCCAGCGGATTGCCGAGTTTGTACTGGCTGGTCAGGTCGACGAAACCGTCAACAAAGGCATCATATTTGCTTTCGTGCACGTAGATGCGCTCGATGCCGCAGCAGCATTGTCCGGCATTGAAAAAAGCGCCGTCGACGAGGTTCTCGATGGCATAGGGAACGTCGGCATCGGCTCGCACATAGGCCGGATCTTTGCCGCCGAGTTCCAGGCCAAGGGTCGCAAACGTTCCCGCAAGCGCCTTCTCGATGGCACGGCCGCCGTTGACCGAACCAGTGAAATTGACATGGTCAATGAGACCCGACCCGAGCAGCTTTTCAGTGCCCTGGTGGGTGAGCACAATGTTCTGGAATACATCCTTCGGCAGTCCGGCCATTTCAAAGGCTTTGGCGAGGCGTTCACCGACAAGAAGGGTCTGTGCCGCGTGCTTCAGGA
Organism: Roseibium sp.; assembly: GCA_050294735.1. GTDB lineage: Bacteria > Pseudomonadota > Alphaproteobacteria > Rhizobiales > Stappiaceae > Roseibium. The sequence goes on from JBNKOQ010000332.1 coordinate 2,207, forward strand.
TGACCACGTTACCGGCCATCAGGGCTGGCATAATGGTGTTGATCGCCGTCATGAATGGATAGTTCCACGGAGCGATGACCATGACGATGCCGAGCGGAACGTGCTTAAGGTAGCGTTTGAAGCCGGGGCGGTCGTTTCGCTCAATGTCTTTCAGAGCATCTGCTGCAATTCCCGCCATGTAGCGCGTGCGCTCGTCCACACCACCGTATTCGCCGCCATAGCGGATTGGCCGGCCCATCTGCCAGGCAATTTCAGGGACGATGTCGTCGTTCATCGACTTCAGAGCGTCCAGTGCCTTCAGGCAATAGGCGACCCGCTCGTCGAGCGGCACATTCGCCCAGCTGGACTGGGCCGTCCGGGCTGCAGAAACCACTTTGTCCAGCGCGGCTTCTTCAAGCGCGGGCCGTTCCATATAGACCGACCCGTCGACAGGAGAGACGAGTTTGATCGTATCAGACATGATGCACCTCTAGAGGCCGCGACCTTCGATCCGCGGCTTTGGTCACTTTGTTGAGTTTTGGCCGTCTTTCCGGCCGGTCCTTCTGACTGGGGATGAGCGACGTATTAGGCGCGCTCGAAACCCCGGGCAATCTCGTAGTCGGTGACGACGCGGTCGAACTCCTCGATCTCCCAGTCCGCGGCACGGACATAATGATCAATCACGGCATCGGAGAAAGCTTCCCTCAGCAGCTCTGAGCCGTTGAGAAGGTGGCGGGCCTCGCGCAGGCTATACGGCACCTCCTTCGTATCCGCACTTTCATAGATATCGCCTGTGGTGGCAGGAGCCAGCTCAAGCTTCTCTTCCATGCCCTTCAGGCCGGCAGCGATCTGAGTTGCCAGCGCCAGATAGGGATTGAGATCCGAGCCGCCAATACGGCACTCGACACGCAGAGCCTTGGTGCCTTCGCCGCAGAGGCGGAACCCGGCGGTACGGTTGTCTATCGACCAGACCGTCTTGGTTGGGGCGAAGCTTCCCTTTTGGAAGCGCTTGTAGCTGTTGATATAGGGCGCCAGGAAGTAGGTGTATTCCGGTGCGTATTTGATCAGGCCAGCCATGTAATGGCGCATCGTGTCGGACATGCCAAGTTCGGCAGTCTCATCGACAAAAGCGTTTTGGCCATCGGCTGTCCAAAGTGACTGATGGATATGAGAAGAACTACCAACCCGGTCTTTATGCCACTTGGCCAGGAAGCTGGCGGAGCGGCCCTTGGCCCAGGCAATCTCCTTCACAGCGTGCTTGGAGATCGTATGATAATCGGCGCAATCGAGAGCGGGAGCGTATTTGATGTTCAGCTCTTCCTGCCCGGCCTCTGCTTCACCCTTTGTGTTCTCGACGGGAATACCCGATTCATAAAGATGATTGCGGATCGGACGCATCACGTCCTCTTCCTTGGTCGTCTGCAGGATGTGGTAATCCTCGTTGTAGGCGCTGATCGGCGTCAGCTCGCGGTAGCCCGAGCGGGCGAGATCCCGGAAACTCTGCTCGAACAGGAAGAACTCCAGCTCCGTCGCCATCATCGCCTCGTAGCCGAGCTCCTTCAGCCGGGCGATCTGGACTTTCAGGATCTGCCGCGGCGATTGCGGCACCGGCTTGTGGGTGTGGTGATCGAGAAGGTCGCACAGCACCATCGCCGTGCCTTCGAGCCACGGCACCCGGCGCAGGGTGGAAAGATCGGGCTTCAGGACATAGTCGCCATACCCCCGCTCCCAACTGGTCGAGGCATAGCCATCCGGTGTTGCCATCTCCAGATCGGTGGCCAGCAGATAGTTGCAGCAATGGGTTTCTTCCCATGCCCCGGCAACGAAATGTCCCGCGTGGAAGCGTTTGCCCATCAGGCGGCCCTGCATGTCGACGCAGCACACCAGCACCGTGTCGATGGCGCCCGATGTGGCGG
>JBNKOQ010000333.1:0-4095 GCA_050294735.1 Roseibium sp.
GGGCGCAGGCAATGCATTGGCCGCCGGTCTCGGCGTATTGACGCCCTTCTGCTCCTGCTCAGCCGTGCCGCTCTTCATCGGATTCGTCTCCGCGGGCATTCCGCTTGGGGTCACATTCTCGTTCCTGATCGCGGCGCCCATGGTCAACGAAGTGGCCCTGGCGCTGCTCGTCGGCCTCGTTGGCTGGACCGTCGCCCTCACCTATCTGGCGTTCGGCCTCGGCGTGGCCATTGCCGCAGGCTGGGTCATCGGCAAGCTGCGCCTGGAAGGCTGGCTGCAAGACTGGGTGCGCGACATTCACTCGGGAGCCACCGCCCCGGATGCGTTCGATAGCGAGCATCTCAGTCTGGCAGACAGATACCGGCTTGGTATCGAGGCCGTGCGGGAGATCTTCGCCAAGGTCTGGCTCTGGATCGTTCTCGGGATTGCCGCTGGCGCCCTTATTCACGGCTATGTGCCCGCCGGATTGATGGACCGCATCATGGGCGCCGATGCCTGGTGGTCGGTTCCCGCGGCGGTTCTCATGGGCATCCCCATGTACACCAATGCCGCTGGTGTGATCCCGATCGTTGAAGCCCTGCTCGGTAAGGGCGCGGCCATCGGCACCGTCCTCGCCTTCATGATGAGCGTGATCGCGCTTTCCCTGCCGGAGATGCTGATCCTGCGGCAGGTCCTCACCCTGCGCCTGATCGCCGTCTTCATCGGAGTGGTCGCGGCAGGCATCCTCACTGTCGGTTATCTGTTCAATCTTCTGTTTTAAGGAACGCACCCATGAAAGACATCAAGGTCTTCGGCCCCGGCTGCAAACGCTGCGAGACAGCGGAAAAGATGATCAGGGACGCCGCCGCGAAGCTCGGCGTCGACGTCACGGTCGGAAAGGTCACCGACCCGCGCGAGATCGCCATGGCCGGCATCATGTCCACCCCGGGCATTTCCGTCGATGGCAAGCTGGTCCATTCAGGCGGCCTGCCGGATGCGAAGAAGCTGGAAGGCTGGCTGGCGGGGTAGCGCCCCCCACAGCCCCCTCAGGCAGCACCGTCCACAGCGTCCGCCTTGCCTATCTCATCCAGCCGCTTTTGAAGCGACAGCTTGTCGATACTCTCAAGCGGCAGGCTGGTGAAGATCGAGATCCGTGCATTCAGCATCCGCAGCGCCTCTGAAAACGCAAGACGTTTCTCCGCTTCATTTCCCTCGACCGCCGCTGGATCCGGCACGCCCCAATGGGCCGTCATCGGCTGTCCCGGCCAAACGGGGCAGGTCTCGCTGGCAGCGTCGTCACAGACCGTGAAGACGAAATCCAGATCTGGCGCATCCGGCGCGGCAAATTCCTCCCAGCTCTTTGAACGGGCAGTATCCGTCTTGAAATTGGAGCGCTCCAGGAGTTCAAGCGTATAGGGGTGAACCATGCCTTTCGGGTGCGATCCGGCAGAAAACGCCCTGAAGCGCCCCTGGCCAACACGGTTCATGATGGCCTCGGCCAGGATTGATCGGGCTGAATTTCCGGTGCAGAGGAAAAGTACATTATAAACTTGCTCAGTCATTTTCAGCCTCCCAGCAGTCACAGACAAGTGTATCAAGCAGAGGTTCACAGAGCTCAGGCCGACCACCGCAGCAGTCTTCCACGAGGAAGGACAGCAAGCCCCGCACGCCATCAAAATCGGCTGTGTAGCGGACCGCCCGTCCCTCCCTCTCGTTCCGAATAAGGTTTGCCCGAAGCAGGATGTTCAAATTTGTCGACATGGTGTTCTGCCGAACACCGAGCGCGTTTGCTATGTCGCCAGCCAGCATGCCTTCAGGCCCGGCCTTTACGAGAAGACGGAAGACATCCAGCCGGGTTTTCTGACTTAGCGCCGAGAAGGCGAAGAGTGACTTTTCAATATCCATTTATCAAGAATACTAGATATAAAGATTCGTAACAACCCTCTTTTCATGTCCCTGCATTTTTATAAGGAACTGCGCTAGGCCTGAGCCGTCACCTCAACCTTGCCGACGATCTGCTCGAATTTGGCCCTGACACCTTGCTGGATCTCTTTAAGTTCCAGTTCCAGGCGGGAGAGGTCCGGTGCGCCGGCGGCCCGCAAGAGGAGATCGCGGACGCCGCGCGGGGCTTCGGCCGGGACGAATTTGCCATCCAGGGCCATGCGCAGAACCTGGGTCAGGCGGTGATAGAGCCTGAGGGCATGCAGCAGCTGGTCGGCATCGCCGCCGGCCAGCACACCCGCTTCACGGAGTTTCTCCAGCGCCTCTTCGGTCCCCTGGGCCAGAACCTCCGGCTTTTCGTGCGCCGAACAGAGCTGCAGGAACTGGGCGAGAAACTCAATGTCGACCAGTCCGCCGGCGACTTGTTTCAGGTCCCAGGCATCCTTGGTGCCCTTGTCCTTCTCGATCCGCGCCCGCATGGAGCGGACATCGTCGGCCAGCGCCGCCCGGTCACGTTTCTTGGCCAGGGTCTGGCAAAGATGGTCCTGAATTTTTGCGGCAAACGCATCGGACGTCGAGGCGATCACCCGCGCCCGCGTCAGCGCCATATGCTCCCAGGTCCAGGCATTCTTCTCCTGATAGGAGATAAAACCGGCCAGGTTGGTCGCCAGCGGCCCGGCGTTGCCGGAGGGGCGCAAGCGGAAGTCGACTTCATAGAGGCTGCCTTCGGCGGTCGGCGCGGATAGCGCCGTCACCAGCCTCTGGGTCAGCCGGGTGTAATACTGGGTCACCGCAAGAGGCCGCGGCCCGTCGGACTCCGCAACGCCCTCCGGCGCCTCATAGAGCAGGATCATGTCCAGATCGGAGGCCGCCGTCATTTCCCTGCCGCCAAGTTTTCCCATGGCCAGAACCGCCACCTGGCCGCCGGGAACATGGCCGTGGCTTTCGGCAACATGCCCCTCCACCCTGCCCAGGATCCGCTCGACAACCACTTCGGCCAGCCGGGCCAGCGCATGGCCGACCCGGTCGGCGGACAGGGTGTCCGAGACAAGCCTCAGACCGATCAGAAACTGCTGCTCCTGGGTGAATATCCGGGCCCGGTCGAGCGCTTCCTCGTAGAACCGGGCCAGCGCCAATGTCCGGTCCAGCCCCTCGCGGAACTCCTGCGCGCGCGGCATGGCACCGAAGAACGCCGGATCGAGCACGGCATCGAGAACATGCACCCGGCGCGAAACCGTCTCCGCCATGCGCGGCGCCGATCCCATCACGGTCGCCAGCAGGTTGAGGAGTTCCGGGTTGGATTTCAGCAGCGAGAACAGCTGCACGCCTGCCGGTAATTTAGCGAGAAAACTGTCGAAACCTCTGAGGGCAGCATCCGCGTTATCGGTTCCGGCCAGCGCCGAGATCAGCACCGGATGCAATTCTGTCAGCCGTTCCCTCGCCTTGGTCGAGCGGGTTGCCGGGTAGCGGCCGAAATGCCAGGACTTGACGATATTGGCGGCTTCCGCCGGCTGTTTGAAACCAAGGCCAGACAGGGTTTCCAGCGTATCGGGGTCGTTATCGTCGCCGGTGAAAACCAGATTGCCAAGCTCGGAGGAAAGCTCCGGCTCATCCTCGAACAATTCCGCATAATGGCGCTGAACCCGCTTGAGCCGGGTCAGAAAAGCCTCCTCGAAGGCCGCATAACTGTCGAGGCCCATCAGGTAGGCAATGCGGGTCAGCCCCTCTTCGTCCTTTGGCAGAAGCTGGGTCTGCTCGTCATTGAGCATCTGGATGCGATGCTCGACCGACCGCAGGAAGACATAGGCGTCTCGCAATTCGTCGCGGGCATCCTCCTTGATCCAGCCCGCCTCCAGCAACCCCTCCAGCATGTCGAGGGTACGCCGCCCCCGCAGAGCCGGATTACGCCCGCCGGCGATCAGCTGCTGGGTCTGGACAAAGAACTCGACCTCGCGGATGCCGCCGCGCCCGAGCTTCACATTGTGGCCAGCCACCGCGATTTTGCCGTGGCACTTTTGCATATGGATCTGCCGCTTGATCGACTGGACGTCGGCGATGGCGGCAAAGTCGAGATACTTGCGCCAGATGAACGGCACGATCTCGCGCAGGAACGTCTCGCCAGCCGGAATATCCCCGGCACAGGGCCGCGCCTTGATCAAGGCCGCCCGTTCCCAG